>JAWOHJ010000254.1:0-7269 GCA_046485225.1 Lutibacter sp.
TTGAAATTCAGGAACAAATGGCGGTGAACAAAAAATGGCGGGCGGCAACAAATAACAAAAATATTTTAGCACGAATTAAGGGAAGCGGAAACGGAAAAGCATTGTTGTTGCTTTCCCATTATGATTCAAATCCGCATTCTTCACTCGGCGCCAGTGATGCCGGAAGCGGCGTGGTGGTTATTTTGGAAGGCGTTCGTGCTTTTTTGGCGAAAAAGGAAATCCCAAAAAACGACATTATCATTTGTATTTCCGATGCCGAAGAATTGGGTTTGCTGGGCGCCAACGCGTTTGTGAACCATCATCCCTGGGCAAAAGAAGTTGGTTTGGTGTTGAATTTTGAAGCCAGAGGCAGTGGCGGACCAAGTTATATGTTGCTGGAAACCAACGGCGGAAATAAAAAGTTGATTGAAGCATTTCAGCAGGCAGATTCTGATTATCCGGTGGCCACATCCTTAATGTACAGCATTTACAAAATGTTGCCTAATGATACCGATTTAACCGTATTTAGGGAAGACGGAAATATTGACGGCTATAATTTTGCCTTTATTGATGACCATTTTGATTACCACACGGTTCAGGATTCTTATGAACGAATGGATATGAATTCCTTGAAGCATCAGGCTTCTTATTTGATGGCTACTTTAAATTATTTTGCAGATGCTGATTTGGATAATTTGAAATCGGAGGCCGATTATGTGTACTTTAATTTTCCTTACTTCGGCCTGGTATTTTATCCGTTTTCTTGGGTAATTCCTATGTTTGTTGTTTGTGCTGTGTTGTTTTTGGTGGTTCTTTTTATGGGCGTATTAAAAAAGAAATTGACCGTGAAGGGAATTGTAAAAGGATTTTATCCGTTTATGGCTTCAATGGTAATTTCTGCAGCATTGGCGTTTTTTGGCTGGAAATTACTGTTGAAAATCCATCCGCAATATCAAGATATTTTACACGGTTTTACTTATAACGGCTATTATTATATTGCTGTATTTGTGTCGCTGACATTGGCAATATGTTTTTGGTTTTATAAAGGCTATTTCGCAAAAAGAAGCAAACAGGATTTGCTGGTTGCACCGTTATTTTTCTGGCTGGTCATTAACGGATTTGTTGCATTTTACTTGCCTGGTGCCGGATTTTTTATACTTCCGGTGTTTATTTTGCTGGGCATTCTTTTTACTTCCAAATTTTCTGTTTCTAAAGTTGATACCATGTTGCTTTTTACACTATTCAGCATTCCGGTGCTCATCATATTTGCGCCTTTGGTGAAAATGTTGCCGGTTGGGCTCGGACTTAAAATGTTGGTGGTTTCGGCAGTTTTTACCGTGTTGTTATTCGGATTTATGGTTCCGGTTTTTCAGCAATATAAAGATCATAAAAAGTTAAGTCTGGTGTTTTTGCTGATGGGTTTGATGGCTCTGATTTCGGCTTCCGTATTTTCATCTTACAGCGTTGACCGTAAAAAACCAAACAGTGTTTTGTATGTTTTCGACAGCAATAAAAATGAAGCTTATTGGGCGAGTTACAATATCGAAACGGATGATTTTACAAAACAATTTTTAGGCGAAAATCCATCAAAAGGCAGTTACGATGAAAATACAACGGCGAGTAAATACCGAACGAATATTCAACTGCACGCAAAAGCGCCAATCATTAATATGGAAAAACCTGTAATTTCAATAGTTTCAGATACCGTTATTGGCGCCGACAGGAAACTGGTTTTGCGCATTGAATCACCTCGAAATGCAAATAAAGTTGAGTTGTTGACCAAAATACCCATTCAGTTTAAAGCTTTTATGATCAATAACGAACCTTTAAAAAATGTCACCAGTAGCGAGTATGTGTTTTCTGTGCAAAAAGGCACCATTATGAATTTTTACAGGACAAGCAAAGACGAAATTATTGACATTGAATTTATAGTCGATAAAAATCAAGTGATGGAGATTGATGTTTTTGAAGCCAAATACGATTTATTCAGCAATCCGCAATTCAAAATAACGCCAAGAACAGAAATCATGATGCCAATGCCATTTGTACTGAATGACGCCACCATTATAAAAACCAACATAAAACTTTAAATATGAAAAAAGTAATAATCTTAATTTTTTCGGTAACGGCAGTATTCTCCTGCAAGAAAAAGCAACAAGAAGAAGCCGTCGTTATTGATGAAACAGTTTATTTAAAACCTGAATTGAATGAAAAAAGCGCAAAGTTTTTATATCATTTTGCTTTTGAATGTATAGAAAGGGAATATCCAAATAATTTGGGGCAGGTTTTGGGCAATAAATCCTATTTAAAGGAACCTTCTGAATTGCATCCGACATTTTACGGCTGTTTCGATTGGCATTCATCGGTTCACGGACATTGGACTTTACTCAATATTATGAAGGAATTGCCAAATTTTGAACACAATGAAGCCATTTTAAAGAAACTTAAAACCACCATCACCAAAGAAAATATTTTACAGGAAATTGACTATTTTGATGATGAGCACAACAAGAATTTTCAACGCACTTATGGTTGGGCCTGGTTGTTGAAAATTGCCGAAACCTTGCAGGATTGGGACAATCCGGAAGCCAAATTGATGTATGAAGATTTAAAACCTTTGGTGGAGCTCATTGAAAAAAAATATATGGAATTTTTGCCAAAACTAAATTATCCAATTCGGGTTGGGGAACACCCAAACACCGCTTTCGGATTGTCGCTGGCGTTGGATTACGCCAAAAAATATTCTCCGGAATTGGCGCTTATGATTACTGAAAAGGCAAAAAACTATTATATGAACGATCAAGGTTGTCCGATTACCTGGGAACCGGGCGGATTCGATTTTTTATCGCCTTGTTTGCAAGAAGCTTCATTGATGCTGAAAGTGCTGCCAAAAGAGGAATTTATAGTTTGGTTCGACGCTTTTTTACCCGATTTCAGAAACAATCCTGCCAAGTATTTGGAAGTTGCTGAAGTTACGGATCGCTCCGACGGTAAACTGGCACATTTAGATGGCTTGAATTTTAGTCGTGCCTGGTGTTTATATGAAATTGGAAAGGCTTTAGATAACGATAAAATGATCAATTTGGCCAACAAACATTTTCAGTACAGTTATGAAAAAATGGACTCCGGCGAATATGCAGGAGCCCATTGGCTGGCTTCTTTTAGTTTGTATGCGATATTGAAAAGCAAATAGCTTTTTAATATGATGTCTTAAAAAAAGCAGTCTAATTTTAATAAAAATTAGACTGCTTTTTGGTTGAGTTCATTTATTAACTCTAAGTACTCCAAACTTTAGGCACTTTAAGTAGATCCTTTTCTATTTGTATTGGGTAATGCGCAAGGTATTTGCCATTCCTCTTTCTTTAACGGGCATGGAAGTGATATTTATCGCAAAATCGCCTTCTTTTATATAGCCTCTTTCGTGTGCCATATTGTTGATATCTTCAATGGTTTCATCGGTGCTCACAAAACGGTCGTAAAATACACCTTTAACACCCCACAATAAGTTAAGCATCGCCAAAATTCTTCTGTTCGAAGAAAAAACTAAAATATTAGATTTTGGTCTCCAGGACGAAATATGGAAAGCGGTGTAGCCCGTATCTGTTAAAGTTGTGATTACTTCCGCAGAAATGGCATCAGCAAGTATCGCAGCCTGATGGCAGATTACTTTTGTGATGTAACGCTCATTAACGCATCCCATGGTTTGATCTGGAATTTTGATTAGAGGCGAATTTTCAACACTTTCAATAATTCTTCGCATTTGTTTAATAACCTCTAACGGAAACGCACCTACAGAAGTTTCTCCGGACAGCATTACGGCATCGGCACCATCCATAATGGAATTGGCCACATCATTCACCTCAGCTCTAGTAGGAACCTGATTGGTGATCATTGTTTCCATCATTTGCGTAGCGATGATTACCGGAATGTGTGCTCTTTTGGCTTTTAAAACCAGCCTTTTTTGAATTAAAGGAACCTCTTCCATTGGAACTTCAACACCCAAATCGCCTCGGGCAACCATTAATGCATCACAATAAGGCGTTAATTTATCAATGTTTGCTACCGCTTCAGGCTTTTCAATTTTTGCAATAATCGGAATTTTATGTGGAGAATTTGCCGCGATTAAATCCCTAAGCTGAATTAAATCATCCGCAGTTCTTACAAAAGAAAGGGCAATCCAGTCGGCTTCCATTTTAATGGCAAACAATGCATCTTCAATATCCTTTTTTGTAAGCGCAGGTAGGGAGATTTTAGTGTTTGGTAAGTTCACCCCTTTTTTGGAATTTAATTTTCCGCCGCGCAAAACTTTAGTGGTAACTTCCGTATCTCTGTCGGTTGCAGTTACTTCAAATAATAATTTACCATCGTCAACCAAAATATGCTCACCAACCTGCACATCTTTTGGAAATCTTTTATAGGTCATAAAGGCCTTTTCTTGTGTTCCCTCACACTTTACGGTTGTAAAGGTAAATGTGTCTCCAAGGTTTAAAAATACGCCTTCGCCCATAACGCCAACGCGCAATTTCGGGCCTTGTAAATCGGCTAAAACTGCTACGTGGAAACCGCGACGGACATTAATTTCTCTGATTATTTTTATTTTTTCTTCTACATCGGCATAATCGGCATGGGAAAAATTAACCCGGAATACATTTACGCCGGCCTCCATCATGTTTTCCATTATTTCTACCGAGTTGCATGCAGGTCCAAGCGTTGCAACAATTTTTGTGCGTTTTCTATTTTTTTTCATAATTAAAATATGAGATTTTCTTTCGATTTTAAGGTGGTTGTTTCTATCGCGTATGAGGTTATTATTTGACTTATTTTATTTAATTCATTCACCAAATGTTGAATAAAATCTTCTTTATTGCATCCTTCAATTTTCAAAAAAAAGTCGACTTTCTTTTTTTCGGGAATCAAATAGGAAGTTGTGCTGTAATTCCCGCCGAACAAGCCTTCTTTGTACTGGTTGTCAACAAGCGCAATATATTTGTTGTTGATTAAATAGTAATTGATAAAATTTAACTCGTCTTTAAATTCAAACAGAGGAAATTCAGCAGTTGAGTCTTGAAAATCTAAATGATCTTTATGCCGCGTCAGTTTAAATTTTAAAAAACTGTTTAAAAGATAAGCCAATCTGTAATCTTCCTCAGTTGAATGAATGCCAATTAATGAATAATCTTCTTCTAAATCAAACGATAATAGTTGCATAAATAGCTGGATAATTTAGTTCGGCAAAAATACCATTGTTTAATTACAGTAACTAATAATATTACGAAATCGTATTCGTGAGTACTATTAACCTATGTTGAATTCGTTTTGAAAAGCAAAGTAGGCTCTTTTGGCGGCAACTTCTTCCGCTTTTTTCTTTGAAGTCGCTCTTCCTTTGGCGATAAGTTCACCATTTAAAAAAAGTTTTACGCTAAATTGTTTTATAGCGTCATTTCCTGAATCTTCATAAACTTCAAAAACCAATTCCTTCTTTTTCTTTTGACACCATTCAATAAATAAGCTCTTGTAGCTGGTAATTTTACCCTCAAGTTTCAGGATATCAACATAAGGAACAATGACTCTTTTGTTGATAAATTTTTCGCAGTAGGTATAGCCTCTGTCTAAATAAATGGCACCTACCAAAGCTTCAAATATGTTCCCGTGAACATTTTCCCCAAAGTTTGAAAGGATGACGTTGCTTCTTATAAATCGCAACAAATCTAAGTCTCTTCCCAATTCGTTTAGATGTTCTCTACTTACTATTTTTGATCGCATTTGGGTCAAATACCCTTCGTCACCCGAAGGAACCACATGAAATAAATGTGCGGCTATAACGGTGCTGAGAATGGAGTCTCCTAAAAATTCAAGACGTTCGTAATTTAAAGGAAATCCGGTTTTTTTGTCGAACTCTTTGATGGAGCGATGAACAAATGCTTTTTGATAATGGGTTATGTTTTTAGGCTTAAACCCTAATATTTTACTTAAATCAGTATAAAAAATGTCCTCGCTTTTTTTAGGACGAGAAGAAATTATTTTTCGAATGAAACCCATTCAGTATTGCTGTTAATCAAGTTTTTTAAAGAGTACACAGGCATTGTGACCTCCAAATCCAAAAGTGTTGCTCATGGCAACTTTTACATTGCGTTTTTGTGCTTTGTTGAACGTAAAGTTTAATTTACTGTCAATTTGTTCATCATCTGTAAAATGATTGATGGTCGGTGGCACAATTCCGTATTTTATTGCCAAGATTGAAGCAATTGCTTCAACAGCCCCTGCAGCACCTAATAAGTGACCGGTCATTGACTTGGTTGAATTGATGTTTATGGTATAAGCATGTTCCCCAAAAACTTCTAAAATTGCTTTAGTCTCTGCAATATCGCCAAGCGGAGTAGAAGTTCCGTGCATGTTAATAGCATCAACATCTTCCGGTTTTAAACCCGCATCTTTTAAGCAGTTTTTCATCACACTTATGCCGCCTAATCCATCCGGATGCGGTGCCGTAATATGATAGGCATCGGCAGATAAGCCGCCGCCTGCAAGTTCAGCGTAAATTGTTGCGCCTCTTGCAATTGCATGTTCATATTCTTCTAAAATAAGTGCGCCTGCTCCTTCTCCTGAAACAAAACCATCTCTGTCTTTGTCAAATGGTCTTGAGGCAGTTGCCGGATCATCATTTCTTGTTGAAAGCGCCTGTAAAGCGTTAAATCCGCCTATTCCCGCAATGGTAATGGTAGCTTCTGAACCACCGGAAACCATAACATCTGCGTGACCTAAACGAATGTAATTTAAGGCATCAATGATTGCATTTGAAGATGACGCGCAAGCTGATACTGTTGCAAAGTTTGGACCTCTAAACCCATATCTGATAGAAATTTGACCGGGAGCAATGTCCGCGATCATTTTAGGAATAAAGAAAGGATTGAATCTTGGAGTGCCATCGCCTTCGGCAAAACTTAAAACTTCATTTTGAAAAGTTTCCAGTCCGCCAATTCCTGCGCCCCAAATAACGCCAACACGATCTTTATCGACTTTTTCTAAATCTAATTTTGAATCTACAATAGCTTCATCAGCAGCAACCATAGCGTACTGCGTGAATCGATCCATTTTACGGGCCTCTTTTCTGTCAAAAAATTGAGTAATGTCAAAATTTTTGAGTTCACAGGCAAAACGAGTTTTGAACTTGGTTGCATCGAAATGAGTTATTGGAGCTGCCCCGCTAACACCGTTAGCAAGCCCGTTCCAAAATTCTTCAATATTATTGCCAATAGGCGTTAATGCACCAAGTCCAGTTACAACTACTCG
>JAWOHJ010000306.1:0-3184 GCA_046485225.1 Lutibacter sp.
GTTTAAAACACACCATTAAAGGCGATGCCAACTTGGTGACTGTTGATGAGGTTCAAAAATTAATGGGCGGAGACGCTTCCGGAAGGGTAGCGAGATAAAAATTATGATTGTAGACAGCTTAAAAAATTCCAAGAAATACAATAGTTTGCACCCATTGTTTGCGCAAGCATTTGATTTTATAAGTCATAAAGATTTATTAAATATTGAAAATGGAACGTTTCAAATTGCAGACGGATTAAAACTTATTGTGAGTAATGGACTGGGAAAAACCAAAGAAGCAAGCCTGGAAAAGTTTGAGTGTCATGATAAAAATATTGACATTCAGCTCTGTGTACATGGTTTAGAAACCATTGCCTGGAAGCCAAGAGAAAAATGTGAAATCCCAAATGGAGATTATAATTCAGAAAAGGATGTGCGTTTTTATAACGATTTACCTGATATGTATTTTCAATTGACAAATAATCAGTTTGCAATTTTTTATCCGGAAGATGTTCATGCACCGATGATTGGAAATGGAGCAATAAAAAAATTAGTATTTAAAGTTAAAATTTAAGACATGGCACAATATTCAAGAATAGAGGTAGCTACCGTGATGAAAGAAACTGGTTTAGTTCCGTTATTTTATCATGCAGATTTAGAAACAAGTAAGAAGATATTAACAGCCTGTTATGCCGGAGGCGCTCGTTTGTTAGAGTTTACGGCACGTGGTGATTTTGCCCATGAGATTTTTGGCGAATTGACCAAATATGCCATAAAGGAATTACCCGGAATGATTATGGGCGTTGGTTCGGTGACTGACGCAGCAGCAGCTTCAAGATTTATGTCGTTGGGTGCTAACTTTATTGTAACTCCGGTGTTAAGAGAAGATATTGCTTTGGTGTGCAACAGAAGAAAAGTACTGTGGTCTCCAGGGTGTGGAACCTTAACAGAAATAGCACGTGCAGAGGAATTAGGCTGTGAAATTGTAAAATTATTTCCCGGCGATATCTACGGACCTAATTTTGTAAAAGCGATCAAAGGTCCGCAACCTTGGACAAGCATTATGCCAACTGGCGGAGTGTCACCAACTAAAGAAAATTTAAAAGGCTGGTTTGATGCAGGAGTAACCTGTGTGGGTATGGGTTCTAATTTGATGAGCAAGAAACCAACAGGTGAATTTGATTTTGAAGGCATCGAGAAATTGGTTCGTGAATCAATCGAAATCATTAAAGGATTAAAAAAATAATTATTTGTATTATCAACTAATCAGGAAAATAAATGAAAAAATTTTTTAAATTAAATGAAAGAATAGGAAAATATAGATGGACTATTTGTGCACTACTTTTTGCAGCAACTACTTTTAATTACCTCGATAGGCAGGTTTTAAGTTTACTTATGCCGGAACTTGTTAAAGAGTTTGGCTGGACCTACAGCGATTATGCCAATATCGTATCTGTATTTCAGTTTACTTATGCCATAGCCATGTTATTTGCAGGAAGATTCATCGATTGGATTGGTTCTAAATGGGGCTATGCAATTGCAATTACCTTATGGTCTATAGGTTCAATGCTGCATGCATGGGGTGAATTTGTAGGAGAAACTTTCTACCCATTATTTGCTTTTTTCGGACTGGTAATTCCTGTTTCAATACTTGGTTTTATGATTTCGCGCTTTGTGTTGGCTGTGGGAGAAGCAGGAAATTTCCCGGCTGCAATAAAAGTAACAGCAGAGTGGTTTCCTAAAAAAGAGCGATCATTCGCAACAGGTATTTTTAACTCAGGTGCCAATATTGGTGCAGTTATAACGCCACTTACCGTTCCTTTAATTGCCACTTATTGGGGTTGGGAATGGGCCTTTATCATTATTGGTGGAATAAGTTTTATTTGGATACCATTCTGGTGGCCATTGTATGACAAGCCAAAAGTTATGCTCGAAAAAGGAAAACTTAGTCAGGCGGAATATGATTATATTCATAGCGACGTTGAAGAACAAGAGGCAGAAGCAAATGATGATGGTGCAAAAGTTTCATGGTTTCAATTGTTAACCTACAAACAAACCTGGTCTTTTGTAACCGGTAAATTCTTAACTGACGGTGTTTGGTGGTTCTTTCTATTCTGGCTTCCCTCGTATTTAAAAGATCAATACGGCATTGAAGGCAATGGGGTAATTTTACCTTTAGGAATTTTATATACCATGACCATGTTCGGAAGTATTGGTGGCGGATGGTTTCCAACGTTTTTCATTAATAAAGGTTACGAACCGTATAAAGCCCGATTAACAGCTATGCTGGTTATTGCGGTAATTCCTTTAGTAGTACTTGCTGCTCAACCACTTGGTATTTATGGTTGGATTTTTCCGGTTTTATTAATCGGTATAGGTACATCTGCACACCAAGCTTGGAGTGCTAACTTATTCACAACAGTATCAGACATGTTTCCTAAAAAGGCGGTAGCATCAGTAGTGGGTATCGGAGGTATGGCCGGTGGACTTGGTGGTGTTATTATTTCAAAAGTAGGAGGATGGATTTTTGACCATTATGCTTTACTTGGACATGTAACAACCGGCTATACGATTATGTTTGTATTTTGTGCCATAGCCTATATACTTGCTTGGGGAATAATGAAACTTTTAGTGCCAACATTTAAACCAATTACTGATTTATAATAACCCATGTAAATTAGAATTAATTGAACAGTAAAAAAACAGGGCTGTTTAAACCATAAAATATTTAAACATATTAAAGGAAGTAGCAATAAAGACAATACCAGATCATATAATTTATAAATAAAGCTCTGAAGTTAAAATTAGCTACAATAAAGATAAGATGATGCAATTAAATAGAAAAAATACAGGAACAGAAGTAAAACTGCCTATCAAAGTAGTGCAATTTGGTGAAGGAAATTTTTTAAGGGCTTTTGTAGATTATGCCATTCAAAAATTAAATAAAGAAGTTGATTTTAATGCAGGTGTGGCAGTCGTTCAGCCAATTGACAAAGGAATGGTGACTATGCTTAACGATCAGGACGGATTGTACACTTTGTTTATGAAAGGCGTAAAAAAGGGAGAAGTGATTCAAGAAATTGAATTGATCTCGAGCATTGTAAAAGGCATTGACCCCTATGCAAATTTCGATGAATACCTAAGTTTGGCAAAAGAGCCCGAATTGCAATTTATCATTTCAAACACCACGGAGGCTGGCATCGAT
>JAWOHJ010000051.1:0-3257 GCA_046485225.1 Lutibacter sp.
CAAAGCTTCGCCTAATTTATAAGTATTTCCAACAAATATTTCGGTTTCTTCCAAATTTGAAATGGTTAAATTTTCACCCAGCATGCCATAATCCCAGTCTAAATTAGGATGCAATTCTTTCCAATATTCATAATGATTTTCGGAATATCCGTACACCGCTTTCTCAATTCCTCCGTGATGTTTTCGGTCGATTATCGCATCGTTTTTAACAACTTCAGTTCCCAAAAAAACTGGCTGATTTACCGGATACTTAAAAATACCGGTTTCAACAATTTTTCCTTTGTAGTTTATTACTTTTAGCTCGCCAAGATTGACAGAAATTACCTTCATTTTTCTTCAAATTTTATAAGTTCATCCGCTATTTTTCGATCGTTCGACAAACGCGGTACTTTATTTTGTCCGCCCAATTTACCAATCGATTTCATATATTTATTAAATCCGCCTTTTTCTATCAAAGTGATTTTTAAAGGCCTCAATATTTTTCCGCTGATTAAATCAAAATAATAACTGTTTTGCTGCTGCAAAGCAACATCCACTTTTTTTGCAAAATCATCCAAATTTTCGGGCTTGTTGTCAAATTCAATAAACCATTCGTGATAAGGCAATCCGCTTTCAGGGGTAATTTGCGGCGCCACCGTAAATTCATTGATGGCAATTGTTGTGCCTGTGGTTTGGCTATTGATGGCATTTTCCACTTCACTGCCAATCACGTGTTCCCCAAATGCAGAAATAAAATGTTTGATTCGTCCGGTAACTTTAATTCGGTGCGGATTTACGGAAACAAACTCTATCGTGTCACCAATATCGTAACCCCAAAGTCCGGCATTGGTGTTTAAAATAAGCACATAGTTTACGCCAATTTTAACATCGGCCAAAGAAAATCGTGACGGATTTTCCTCAAAAAATTCTTCTGAAGGAATAAATTCATAAAACATTCCGTTATCAACCAACAACAACATGCCTTTTTCATTTTGGGAATCCTGATAAGCGAAAAATCCTTCAGAAGCAGGAAACAACTCAACAGTATCCACTTTTCGTCCGATTAAATCTTCGAATTTATTGCGATATGGTTCAAAATTTACGCCTCCGTAAACAAAAAGGTTAAAGTTTGGGAAAATATCGCCCACTTTTTTTCCGCTTCGCTCCACCAGCTTTTCAAAATACATTTGCACCCAGGAAGGAATTCCGCTAATCAACGTCATATTCTCATTGATGGTTTCATCAACAATGGCTTCAATTTTGGTTTCCCAGTCTTCAATACAATTTGTTTCCCAACTTGGCAAACGGTTTTTAGTCAAATAGCTTGGAATATAATGTGCAGCGATACCTGAAAGCCGTCCGGTTTTGATGCCGTTTTTTTCGCCTAACTCTGGGCTTCCCTGCAAAAAAATCATTTTTCCGTTAACAAAATCGGCTTTTTTGGTTTCTGCAATATACATTAACAAGGCATTTCTCGCCGCGCTAATGTGCATGGGCATCGATTCTTTGGTCAACGGAATATATTTTACGCCCGATGTGGTGCCTGAAGTTTTGGCGAAATACAGCGGCTTTCCTTTCCATAAAACATCCGATTCTCCTGCAACAACTTTTTCAACATAAGGTTTCAAGGCCTCATAATCACGAATGGGAACCTGCTTTTTAAAATCTTCGTATGACTTAATGTTGCTGAAATTATGGTCTTTCCCAAAAGTGGTATTTTGGGCCTGGGCAATTAAATTTTCAAAAACCATTTGCTGCACTTTTACGGCATTTTTGCTTTGTTTATATATTTTGGCCGCAATGCGTTTTGCGAATGGTTTTGCTAAAATTGATTTTATGTTCATCATTATTCAAAATCTATATAATTAACTGGATTTACCGGATAGCCTTCGTTCCACAACTCAAAATGCAAATGCGGCCCCGTGCTTAATTCGCCCATATCACCTGCAGAAGCAATCACTTCTCCCGATTTCACCATATCGCCTTGCTGTTTGTGCAAAGCGGTATTGTGCTTGTATACGGAAATAAACCCTTTGCTGTGTTCAATAATAACCACATAACCCGTTTCAATGGTCCATTCCGCAAAAATAATGGTTCCGTCGGCAACAGATTTTACCGGTGTTCCTTTTTTAACGGCAATATCAATGGCAAAATGCTTATTTTTAAGGCTGTATCCCTCGGTCACAATTCCTTTAACCGGAGAAAAAAACACAATATCGGCGCTTTTTGTGGCTTCGCTAAAAATGCTGAATCTGTCGGCAGTTTCCACATCTAGCCTAAATTCCAAATCGATATCTGAAGGCTCAAAGTTCATGGAATCTTTGTTAAATTTCAATGCGTTCAAAACAGAGTCTTTATCAAATTGCACTTCCTTTATTTCACCGGTCAATAACTCTTTTACCTTTTGGATATAAACATTGTTTACTTCCAATACCTGATTTAAGGAATCGACTTTATACACCAACTGTGTGGCTTCCCTTTTTAATTTTGTGGAAGAATATCCCGGAATATATTCTCTTAATGAGGTAAATGCAATTAAAAAAATGGTGCTTACAATCAACAAAACAGAAAAAAATGTTCCAAAAATAAATACATTCAAACGGGTTAATTTAAAAGATAATTTTTCTTCAAAAGTATCTTCATTTAAAACTACCAATCGGTATTTGTTGATTAACTTTTGCCGGAATTTGACCTTTTTTCTTGGTTTTATTGCCATAATATGCTTCAAAAAAATATAAAAACGAATTTTATATAAATTATTTTAAACTATCTGTTTAGCTGTGTTAAAACTTTTATAAAGTTACTTCTTATAAAAGTTCATTTCATCAATATATTTCCAAACATTGGGTGGCAGCATAATACTGATGTCTTTTTTATCCTTAATTGCTTTACGTATAAATGTTGATGAAATTTCAACAATTGGTGCATTTACCCGATGAATTTTAGCGTGATTCAAGAATTGCGGATCCAAATTTTCTTTTGAAATCCTTGGATATACATACAACTCGTAATTTTTTAAAATGGTTTCGTAATTTTTCCATTTCTGAAATCCCTTCAAATTATCTTCACCCAACAGCAAACAAAATTGGTGTTTTGGGAATTTCTCTTCAATATGAATTAGCGTATTGATGGTGAAATTTGGCTCGGGAAGGCTAAATTCTATGTCGGATGTTTTTAACTTCGGGTAATTTTCAACGGCAATAGTTACCAAAGCCAACCTGTGGTGGTTGCTTAACAAAGTTTCCTTTAACTTAAACGGACTTCTTGGCGTTATCACA
>JAWOHJ010000138.1:0-2715 GCA_046485225.1 Lutibacter sp.
TTTAAACCGGTAACAGGTGCATTAAAATCCTGATGTACTAAAAATGACAATCCGCCCGGAATGGCTAAACCGGTAACTTCTTGCTTTTCATTGTCCACCCAAGCGAACAAATACAAATCGGCTGCTGCCGAGATGTCATAATGACCTTCCATCGCCGCCAATTTCGCCGGTTGATTCACCGCAACGCCATCAGCAGAACTATGGCCCGAAATTAATTGGGTAAAAGAAACCACGGTTGCAACCACCAAGGCTATTTTGAACGCTATTTTTGATATTTCTACGAATTTTCCTTTACGGATGTAATAGGCATGAACACTTAAAACCATAAATGCCCCTGCTAAAAAAGCACCTTGCCACACATGAATAATCCGATCCACACTTGAAGGATTAAAAACCATGGCCCAAAAATCGGTGACTTCAGCCCTGGCAAAAAAACCTTCTCCAACAATGTGATAGCCTGCCGGGGTTTGTTGCCAACTATTGGCCACTACAATCCATACTGCCGAAAACATAGAACCTAAAAAAACACCAATGGTAGAAATAAAATGAACTTTAGGTGAAACCCTATTCCAGCCAAAAATTAATATTCCTAAAAAAGTACTTTCCAATCCGAAGGCAAATAAACCTTCCGCTGCCAAAGCACTTCCAAAAATATCTCCTACATATCTGGAATAAACGGCCCAATTGGTGCCAAATTCAAACTCCATAATAATTCCTGTGGCAACGCCAATTCCAAAGATGATGGCAAAAATTTTCAACCAAAACTTAGTTAAAATTTCATAATCTTTTTTACCGGTTTTTAGATACAGGCCTTCCATAATCACCATAATCAATCCAATTCCAATACTTAGCGGAGGAAAGATATAATGAAAGGCAATGGTGAAAGCAAACTGAATTCGGGATAATATTTCAACATCCATGAGCGTAAGATTATAAGCAACAAATTTAAGGCTTTAATTATGCTTTAAAGGGATTTACTTTGACAAATTCATCAAACTTTTTTTGGAAAGGAAGTCAGCTATAAAAAGGCCAAATACGGCTGAACATTTGTGTTTGTGCTGATTTGTTTATCGTGCTATTTTTAAACATATATGAAGTAATTGGCAAAAGCAGACAGCCTTACCCGAAAAGAAAATTTTAAATTAAGAAATTACAGCAGGTTTGCCGAAACCAAAAAAATATAGGCGTTTAAAAACATAAATAGTAAAGCTGGCAAAGAAACCCAAACACTGTCTTTGATATATAAACGCGTAATAAAGCCAAGCAGCATCAACAAAGCCAATCCGGCAGAAGAAATTAAAAGCAAAAAGGGAACAAATAAACCTAACAACAGTCCTAATCCGCCTATAATTTCTAAAACAGCGGTTAGTGTTGCTACCTTTTCCAGTCCAAATCGTTTAAATTCGGCTTTCATCATAGGGGAAGTGAAATAAGTCACCCCATAATATAAAAACGAAATACCGGAAAAAATAACAAGAATTTGCAGTACGCCCATTCCTAAAGCAGGTTTGCCGCTGCTAAAGCAATATAAGCACTAAGCATTAAAAGTACAAATGATGGCAATCGTTTTATCACAGGGTTTTTTGCCTGAAAATGAAAATACTGTGCTGCTATCATCAAAACACCCATAAGAATTGCAGGTATCAGCACCAGTTCGGAATGCCAAATCCCTACAACCAGTAAGGTAGACAACACGAGTTTTACTGCGCCCACCATAGTGCGGGTAAGATTGCTTAATCCATATTGTTTAAACTCTTTAACAATATTATCAAAACGAAAAATCCATACAAAGCCTACAGAAACTGCAAGCACTAATTGGGCAATCATTGTAATGTTTTCCATAACTTTTTTTAATTTTTATTAGGTTTGATTTGTGGTTAGTTGGAATCGCGCCTGTATCTGAAACAGATGCTTTCGTTTTTATTTTTTTACAAATTTACAACTTTTCACAACCATTGTGAATTATTGTGAAATCGTTTTTAAAAGTACGAATAAATATATTATTTAATTTAATACTTTTATGGTAATTTAAACAGAACGCTCATTTACAAATTTTTTTCAATGATCATGAATAACTTCAAGTGGATTGCAATTGCCGGAATTTCTATTGTATTATTGTCGTGCAACACCAATAAAAATACGTATGTCGAGAAACAAAATTTTAATCAGGACTGGAATTTTAAGTTATTAAACGATTCAGAAATTGACAGTGCTTATTTTCAAAAAAATACCAATGTCAACAATTGGGAAAAAGTACAATTGCCTCATACACCAAGGCTGGAGCCTGAAATTGTAAATGACCAATGGCAGGGAATAAGTTGGTATCGTAAAAATTTTAAGCTGACAGATGATTTAAAAGGAAAGCGGTTGTATGTAAAATTTGAAGGCGCCATGAACATTGCTGAAGTTTGGGTAAACGGTGAAAAATTAATGACGCATCAGGGTGGTTATTTGCCATTTGTGGTTGATTTTACCGATGTTGCAAATTTTGATCAGGAAAATATCATCGCGGTTAAATTAGACAACAGAGACAATCCAATTACAGGTCCGAAACCACTGAAGCTGTTGGATTTTAATACCTATGGCGGCTTGTACAGAAATGTTTGGCTTATTGCCAAAGACGCCTTACACATTACCGATCCAATATTGGAAAATAAACCAGCCAGCGGCGGTATTTTTGTTACTTATCCGCAAGTGTCCAATGAAAAAGCAACA
>JAWOHJ010000141.1:0-5365 GCA_046485225.1 Lutibacter sp.
ATGCAAAACGCCGGAGCCATTGCTTTTGGAGATTACAATAAAGCCGTTTCGAATGCCAATCTGCTAAAAATCGGTTTGCAGTATGCGCAAAATTTTGACGCACTCATTATGAGTTTTCCGCAGAACGATTCCATTGCCGGCATCGGTTTGGCCAATGAAGAAATCAACAGCACAAAACTGGGGTTGAAAGGGATTCCTGCTTTGGCTGAAGAATTGCAGATCGTACGCGATTTGTTTTTGCTGGAATATACCGGCGGCAAATTGCACATTCCCACAATTTCCACCGCAAAATCCGTAGAACTTATTAAAGAAGCCAAAAAGAAAAAACTAAATGTCACCTGCAGTGTTGCCGCGCATCATTTGGTTTTGACCGATGATGAATTGAAAAATTTTAACACAAACACCAAGGTTTTACCGCCGTTGCGGACATCAAAAGACGTAAAAGCATTGATAAAAGGTCTTAAAGAAGACGTTATTGATATGGTGACCAGTGATCACAATCCTATGGATGTTGAGCATAAAAAAGTGGAATTCAGCAATGCAAAGTTTGGAACTATCGGACTTGAAAGTTTGTTTGGTGCGCTAAATAAAGTCCTTGGACTGGAAACTTTAATCGATAAGATGACCCTTAAACCAAGAGAAAGATTTAATGTGCCAACGTATTCCATTGCTGAAGGACAAGAAGCCAACATCACCCTTTTCAATCCCGATTTTGACTATACTTTTACCGAAAAAGACATTGTATCGACTTCCAAAAATGCCATTTTTATGAATAAAAATTTAAACGGGAAGGTTTATGGGATTATTTCGAATCATAAAATGATAGCCTCCCAGCCTTAAAATGAAATTATTAGCCGGAAAGAATAACATTTAACTTTTAACTTTAAAAATCTACCTTCGCACTATGATTAATCTTGTAATCCTTGGCGGCGGGAATGTGGCCTATCATTTAACAAAAGCATTGTTGAAAAATGATGTGGTAAATGTTGTTCAGGTTTATAACAGAAGCATCGAAAATATTAACTGCTTTAAAAACAGCACTTCAATCACAAATAATCTGTCGGAATTAAAAGATGCCGATATTTACATTCTTGCAGTTTCCGACAATGTTATTTCTGAGCTTTCATCAGCCTTAAATTTAAAAAACAAATTGGTGGTACATACTTCGGGAAGTATGGCGATGGATGAACTTAAATCAGTTTCCGATAAAGGCGTTTTTTATTTACTGCAAACCTTTTCCAAAGAAAGAGAAATCGATTTTTCAACCGTTCCAATTTGTATTGAAGCCGAAACTGAAGCAGATTTACAATTGTTGGAAACTTTGGCAAAATCACTTTCAAAAAATTGTTACCGCATAAATTCCGATCAGCGTAAAAGTTTGCATGCGGCTGCCGTATTTGTGAATAATTTCGTGAATCATTTGTACCACATCGGCCATGAGATTTGTGCGCAAAACAAGATTCCCTTTGAAATATTGCTGCCGTTAATCTTGGAAACGGCAAATAAAATAACTACTTTGCCACCGCTTGAGGCACAAACCGGACCCGCAAAAAGAAACGATACCAAAACCATTGAAAAACATATAGCAATGCTCAATAAAAATCAGCAAGAAATTTATACATTGCTCACAAAATCTATTTACAATACTTATGGAGAAAAGTTATAAAGAAATCATGCCCCAGATCACCACCTTTATTTTTGATGTTGATGGCGTGCTGACGAATGGAAATGTAAGGGTTACCGAAACTGGTGAATTGCTTCGCGAAATGAATATTAAAGATGGATACGCGCTTAAAACGGCTTTAACTGCCGGATATCGTGTTTGCATTATTTCCGGAGGAACCAACGAAGGCGTTCGCTCCAGATTTATAGCTTTGGGCATTACCGATATTTATTTAGGAACGCACCATAAAACAGATCAGTTTAAAGATTACACAACGCTTTATGGCATAAAACCCGAAGAAGTTTTATATATGGGTGATGACATTCCCGATTATCAGGTAATGAAATTGGTTGGATTGCCTTGCTGTCCGAAAGACGCCGTTCCTGAAATTCAACACATTTCCCGATATATTTCCCAAAAAAAAGGCGGAAATGGCTGTGTGCGCGATGTGATTGAACAAGTGCTGAAAGTTCAGGGAAAATGGGATTTTCAATTTGATGCTAAATTATTTTAATAATATTATGAAAAAAACACTACTCATTTTTGCTTTATTATTCGCTATGGTCAGCCATTCACAATCAATTACAGGAAAATGGAAAACCATTGACGATGAAACAGGCAAAGAAAGATCTATTGTAGAAATTTACGAATCCGAAGGAAAGATTTATGCTAAAATTGTAAAATTATTGGTAAAAAGTGAAGAAAACAGGGTTTGTGAAAATTGCAAAGGTGCCAACAAAGACAAACCGCTTAAAGGATTGATGGTGATTGATGGCTTAAAAAAGGACGGAAACGAATGGAATGGCGCAAAAATACTTGACCCAAAAACAGGAAAAGAATATAAATGCTACCTAACTTTAGAAAATCCTAACAAACTAAAAGTTCGCGGTTATTTGGGTTTTGCATTGCTGGGAAGAACGCAATATTGGCATAGAATTTGAAGATAATTTAACAATATTCTTAATTTTAAGAATATTTAATATTTCTTTTTTCAATGCTATGAAAATAATCAATCATTCTTCAGTTAAATTGAAATATGTCGTAATTATTATGTTTATATTATTTCATAGTAAAGACGTTCTGTCACAAAATTTAGATTCTACTATTATTTGGACTAAAAACTATAAAATTTCTTGGGATGATTTTTTAGGAAAAAGGTTAATTTCAAAAGATAATGTAGCCGCAAAATCTGTCTTAGAATTATACTATATCCCGGGGTATCATAAGAAAGGTTATTATTCTTACACAATAATTCCTGTTTTTAATAAATACAAATCTTCTGTTACTGATAGAAATATTAAACTTCTTGAACATGAACAAATACATTTTGATATTCTAGAGATTTTTTCCAGAAAAATCAGGAAACAATTTGAGATTTTAAAGAATTGTAATGAAAGTGAATACACTCATTATAAAATCTTTAATAATTATTTAGATAGCCTAAAAAATTATCAAGAAAGATATGATTTAGAAACTGATCATTCTTTAGGTGAGAAGAAACAAGAATTTTGGAAAAAAATTGTAGCTATAAAATTGAAAGAATTAGATTCATATAGTGTAGAAAATTTATATCATGTTAAAAAAGAAAATTAATTTTTCTTATTCAACATCGGCACAAATTTAAATTTGCCCAATTCGTGCTTTTCAAAATCTTTTTCGCTGGTTCTGATAAACAAGGTCATAATTTGTTCTGCATCACCAATTGGAATCACCAGCCTTCCTCCTATTTTTAACTGACTCAGCAAAGCTTTTGGCACAAAAGGTGCACCTGCGGTTACTATAATTCCGTCAAAAGGTGCATCTTCCGGCAATCCTTTATATCCATCGCCAAAAATAATTTTTTTAGGTTTGTAACCAAGTTTCGGCAAAAATAATTTTGTTTTTTTAAACAATTCCTGCTGACGTTCAATGGTGTAAACTTTGGCACCCATTTCCAATAAAACCGCCGTTTGATAGCCAGATCCTGTGCCAATTTCCAAAATTTGATGATTTTCACGGACCTGAAGCAATTCAGTCTGAAAAGCAACCGTGTAAGGTTGGGAAATTGTCTGGTCGGAACCAATGGGAAAAGCTTTGTCCTGATACGCAAAATCGGCAAAACTTGAATCCATAAACAAGTGCCGCGGCACATTTCCCAGCGCCGTCAATACATTTTTGTCTGTTATGCCCTTTTGCGCAATTACTTTTACCAACTGATTTCTAAGTCCGTTATGCTTGTGTGTGTCCTTCACTATTCCCTAAAATTTGAAGGCCTAAAATAGGAATAAATGCCTAAAGATTGTTACTTTTACCTGTATAAAAATAAACAAATTAATTATGCTGAAAGCAGGAGTTTTAGGTGCCGGACATCTTGGAAAGATTCATTTAAAATTAATAAATCAATCAGAAAAATACGAATTGGTAGGTTTTTTTGATCCTATCAGGGAAAACGCAGAAAAAGTTGAAAAAGAATTTGGCTACAAATCTTTTGATTCGATTCAGGAATTAATAGATGCCGTTGACGTTGTTGACATTGTAACGCCAACACTTTCTCATTTCGATTGTGCAAAAGAAGCCATAGAAAAAGGAAAACACGTTTTTATTGAAAAACCAATCACCAAAACTGTTGAAGAAGCAGAAATTCTTATTGATCTGCTTAAAAAACATAACGTAAAAGGTCAGGTTGGCCACGTAGAGCGCTTTAATCCGGCTTTTACCGCGGTTAAAGACGCCATCCATAATCCGATGTTTATTGAAACGCATCGCTTGGCCGAATTCAATCCGAGAGGAACCGATGTTCCGGTGGTACTGGACTTAATGATTCACGACATCGACATTATTTTGAGCGTGGTGAAATCGAAAGTGAAAAGCGTAAATGCCAGCGGCGTTTCCATTTTGAGTGATACGCCGGATATTGCAAATGCTAGAATTGAATTTGAAAACGGCTGTGTCGCCAATTTAACCGCCAGCAGAATTTCTTTAAAAAATATGCGCAAAACACGGTTTTTTCAACGTGATGCCTATATTGCTGTTGATTTCTTTGAAAAAGCAACAGAAGTGGTCAGAATGAAAGATGCACCTGAAAATCCGGGCGACTTCGATATGATTTTACAAAATGCTGAAGGTTTAAAAAAGCAAATCTATTTTGAAAATCCGAAAATTGCAGCCAACAACGCTATTTTAGATGAACTGGAAACTTTTGCCGACGCCATCAATAACAACACAACGCCTATTGTAACTTTGGAACAAGGTACTGAAGCGCTTCGTGTTGCACATATGATCATTAACGATTTTTAGTATGAATATCTACCAGGTTGACGCTTTTACCAACAAGGTTTTCAAAGGAAATCCCGCTGCTGTTTGTCCGCTTGAAAAATGGATTTCAACAGATTTAATGCAGGCCATTGCTGAAGAAAACAATTTGTCAGAAACTGTTTTTTTCGTTAAAAACGGAAATTCATTCGACATAAAATGGTTTACGCCCACTTGCGAAGTAGATTTGTGCGGCCATGCAACGTTGGCTGCGGCACATATTATCTATACCGAATTAAATTACAAAGAAAAACAGCTCACATTTAATTCAAAAAGCGGCAAACTGACCGTTACAAAAGCAGCAGATTGGTACACGTTGAATTTTCCTTCAGAAGAAATTTCAGCAATTGAAACGCCCGAACTTTTAAAACAAGCCTTAAATGTTCCTGTTTTAAAAAGTTTTAAAGGAAA
>JAWOHJ010000290.1:0-4958 GCA_046485225.1 Lutibacter sp.
ATTTTTTTACTCGCAATTTTTAACATAGTAATAACTCCTTATTTTTTTGCTTTTGAATTTTATGTAGTTGGTCCAAATGACACCAGAAATCCAGCTAAGTGGATTACGGAAATTTATATACCGATAGCTCCCTAACCCCCGAAGGGGGAATTACTGTTGGATCGCAGAAATTAAAGGTTATACGTTTTTAAAAATTCTATCAAACTCCCTTTCCTTGGGAAAGGGTTGGGGATAGGAAAAATCGTAAATCTAAAATCGTAAATCGTAAATCCGTTTACACTTCATGATATCTAAAACATTCGGTTACGTGATCATTGATCATTCCGGTGGCTTGCAAATGCGCATAAATTACGGTTGAACCCACAAATTTAAATCCGCGTTTTTTTAAATCTTTTGAAACAATATCCGACAATTCAGTAGTTGCAGGGAGTTCATGCAATGATTTCCATTTATTTTTGATGGGTTTTCCGTCGGTAAAGCGCCAAATATAGTTTGAAAACGAACCAAATTCTTTCTGAACTTCCATAAAAGCAACGGCATTGGAAATGGTGGCTTTTATTTTCAATTTGTTTCTTATGATTCCTGCATCAAGCAACAATTCTTCGTATTTGGCTTCGGAATAATTGGCGATTTTTTTATAATCAAAATGATCAAAAGCATTTCTGAAATTTTCCCTTTTCCGAAGAATGGTAATCCAGCTTAATCCTGCCTGAAAAGTTTCCAATATTAAGAATTCAAACAGTTTATCATCGTCATATACTGGAATTCCCCACTCAGTATCGTGATAAGCCATATATAGCGGATCGTTTTTGCACCAGCCACAACGTGTTTTTTCCATTTTATTCCGATTTAAGTTCTCGCTAAATTAAAAATTTTAACAAACAAATTGGCATTCTTTTTGTAATTTTAAATAACCTAAAACCAATTGATTATGAAAACACTCTTTTATTATGTGGCCATTGGATTATTTGTTGCCGCATGTTCCTCAACAACAAAAACTGTATCAAAAGAAGGCAATCTTGAACAAGAAGTTGTGAGAATCGCCAATGACAGTTTGGAATATGAAATTATTATAATGGATATTGGGTTTGAGACTTATTTGAATACTATCGCCAAACCGATGAATTTTTATTCACAGGAATATTATGAAACCAAAAACAGCTTTTATGTTACAGAGTGGAATATTAGAGCCCGAAATCCTTTAAGATATCGCAGCGATATTTATGAAAATGAAATAGATTACGATTTTAATGTTGATTATGGTTTAGAGGTAAACTACAAACTTTACAATTATTTTAAATTTGTGGAACACAAATACAAGCAGCGATTTTTTTAGCGCTTTAATCTTTAGGTTTAAAATGTAGTCTCAAAATCAAATACCCTAAAGATCCTGCAACAAGAGAACCTAAAATAACGCCCATTTTGGCGGATGCAATAAAAGCCTCATCAACATAAGCCAAATTGGTAATAAATAAAGACATGGTAAATCCTAGTCCACCCAAAATACTCACACCCAATAATTCTTTAAATTTTACGCCTTTTGGTAAATCTGCAAACTTAAATTTAATGGCTATATAGGAAAGTAGCATAATACCAATGGTATTTCCAAAAACCAATGCCATCGCAATACTTAAAATGATGTGGCTTGTGTTTTCCAATCCGCTAAAGCTTAAAACCACGCCGGCATTTGCCAATGCAAAAATTGGCATAATCACGTAGCCAACCCACCCATGAAGCGAATGTTCCAAATGCTGCAACGGAGATTGCACCTGGTTGCTAATGGTTTCAATCTCATCAACAACCCCTAATTGTTTTTTGTTAAGCAATTGAGGGTTTTTGTATTTGTAACCTTTAAAAGTCTGAAGTTGGGCCGATAATTCTTTCTCGTATTCACTTAAATTAATTTTTCGGTACATTGGTATGGTAAGCGCCAATAATATTCCTGCAATTGTTGGGTGTACTCCAGATTTTAAAAATAATACCCAAACCACAAATCCCATTACGAAAAAAAAGTATTTGGAGTAAAAATGCTTATAACTTAGAAACCCTAACGCCCCAACTATCAATACAGCGTAAGTAATTAAATCCCACTGAATATTTGCGCTGTAAAAAATGGCAATCACCAAAACAGCACCAATATCATCAACAATGGCAAAGGCCGTTAAAAATATTTTCAACCCCAACGGCACCCTATTTCCTAATAATTTTAAAATCCCCAGCGTAAAAGCAATATCGGTTGCCATTGGAATTCCCCAACCTTCACCACCAACTTTTCCTTGGTTAAAGAAAAAAAATATCATCACAGGAAAAGCCATTCCGCCTATTGCAGCAAAAATTGGCAACGATGCTTTTCTCAAAGTGGTTAATTCGCCAGCCAAAACTTCTCGTTTTATTTCAAGACCAATCACAAAGAAAAAGATGGCCATTAGGCCGTCATTGATCCACAAAATCAAGGATTTTTCAAGATAAAAACTAGTATTCGCAAATCCAACTGTAAATTTATAACGCCATAATTGCGTGTAGGTATCACCGTAAGGCGAGTTTGCCCAAATTACGGCCAAAATGGAAAATGCAAACAACAACAAACTTGCTGTTGTTTCTAAGTGCATAAACTGATTTAAATTGCCGCTAACTGCTTTTATTTTTTTCTTCATAATTCGTTGCGCAAGATAACTCATTTTGAAATAAAAAAAAAGTCTTCTGAATAGAAGACTTTTTTTTTATTATAGAATTTACTTTTGCTTAAAGTTGCGGACCTGCAACCACCAAAGCTTTTCCTTCTTCGGTATCGGTATATTGTTCAAAGTTTTTAATATACAATCCAGCCAATTTTATCGCTTTTTCTTCCCACTCAACAACATTGGAATACGTAGTTCTAGGATCTAAAATATCACTTACTTTCTCTAAAGATTTTGGTGCTTTCAAATTTAAGAAAGGAATATGCACTGTTTCGGCTTTGTCAATTGAGCCATCAAGAATGGCATCGATAATGGCACGTGTATCTTTTAACGATATTCTTTTTCCTGTTCCGTTCCAACCGGTATTCACAAGATATGCTTTGGCATTGTGTTCTTTCATTTTCGAAACCAATGTTTTAGAATACATTGTTGGGTGCAATGTTAAAAATGCTTCACCAAATGCAGGAGAAAAAGATGGCTGTGGTTCTGTAATTCCTCTTTCTGTACCCGCTAATTTAGAAGTAAATCCGCATAAAAAGTGATATTGTGCCTGCGCATCATCCAAAATAGACACTGGAGGCAAAACACCAAAAGCATCGGCAGAAAGATAAATTATTTTACTTGCGTGTCCGGCTTTAGACGGCAACACAATTTTGTTTATATGATAAATTGGATAAGAAACCCTTGAATTTTCGGTAATTGTGTGATCATAAAAATCAACTTCGCCATATTCATTAACGGCTACATTTTCCAATAAAGCATCTCTTTTGATGGCTCTCCAAATATCCGGTTCGTTTTTTTCGCTCAAATCGATTACTTTGGCGTAGCATCCACCTTCAAAATTGAAAACGCCATTGTGATCCCAGCCATGTTCATCATCACCAATTAAATAACGTTTTGGATCAGCAGACAGCGTAGTTTTTCCTGTTCCTGACAATCCGAAGAAAACGGCAACATCACCTTTTTCACCAACGTTGGCAGAACAGTGCATAGAAGCAATTCCACGAAGTGGTAAGTAATAGTTCATAATAGAAAACATTCCTTTTTTCATTTCACCGCCGTACCAGCTACCACCAATCAACTGCACTTTTTCAGTAAGGTTAAACACCACAAAATTCTCTGAATTTAATTTATGTTCTTTCCATTTCGGATTTACGGTTTTTGAACCGTTCATCACTATAAAATCTGGTTCACCAAAGTTTTCCAATTCGTAAATTGAAGGTCTGATAAACATATTGGTAACAAAATGAGCCTGCCAGGCAACTTCCATGACAAAACGAACTTTCAATCGTGTGTCTGGATTTGTACCACAAAAAGCATCAACCACATATAATTTTTTTGAAGTGGAAAGTTGGTCCAATACCAAAGCTTTTAGGTCGTTATATACTTCCAACGTAGTTGGAAAATTCACTTTTTCATCCCAATAAATAGTATCTTTAGTAACATCATCTTTTACTATAAATCTATCTTTAGGGGAACGCCCGGTAAAAACTCCTGTTTTTACGGCCACTGCACCACTATCTGTTATAGCTCCTTTTTCAAATCCAACACGTTGGTGAGAAACTTCGGCTTTATATAATTCTTCATAAGAAGGATTGTACGATACCTCGTGATAACCTGTAATTCCTAAATCGTGTAACTCCTGAATAACTTTAATATTTTTCATTTTATCAGTATTATTTATGTTTTTTTTTGGTAATCTCATATCATTAATATTACAAATTTCGGACTAACTAAAGGTTACTTATATGATATTTATCAGTAAAAACAGGCTATCTACGATAACGTTTTCATTTTCATAAATTACAATCAATCTGTGATTTAACTATTTTTACACTAGATTTATTTTAAACGAAATCGTTTTCGTAATTTGTTAAAAAAAATCATTTTTTCCTTTTTTTACTTTAAAAAAATATTTGGCAAAAATAGATTTATTTGTTTAGTAGAACAAAATAAATTGAAGGATTATAAATAAATTATCAAATAGGCCATTTATGCTTTCTTAAAATAGGAAATTCCCATTTTTAACCAACCTAAAATAAAAAATAAACCACCTAATGGCGTTATAAACCAAATACTTTTAGGATTTACACCTATAGTAATGGCGTAAATGGACCCTGAAAAAAACAAAATACCCGCAAAAAATAAATAGCTGACACTGTTTTTCGTTTTTAAAGAAAATTCAGAATAAGCATTCACAAACAGCAATACAATAACATGGTACATTTGATAACGCACCGCCGTTTCAAAACTTTTAAGGCCGTCATCAGTTAATGTTTC
>JAWOHJ010000295.1:0-9404 GCA_046485225.1 Lutibacter sp.
TTTATAAAAAATTATCAGATGCGGAAAATTATTTTATTCAGTCTTTTATTCATAGCAATGACAACTTTGCAAGCACAAGAAACGGTTGAAAAAACAACCACCTATTTTTTGATAAGACATGCGGAAAAAGTAAGGGAAAATCCTGCCGATAAAAATCCGGATTTAAATGAAAGAGGTTTTATAAGAGCTGAGAATTGGGAAAAAGTGCTCCAGCAAATTTCGTTCGATGCCATTTATTCAACCAATTACAAAAGAACGCTTAAAACCGTGGAATCTGTTGCAAAAAAGTACAATTTTGAAACTATAATTTACAATCCTTCAAAAATTGATTTTGAACTTTTTCAAGCCGAAAATGAGGGCAAAAATGTATTAATTGTTGGTCACAGCAACACCATTCCTCAGTTTGTGAACGGGTTGATCAATCAACAAAAATACAAGGAAATGGATGATGCCGAATTTTCTCATTTGTACATTGTTACTGTGAAAGGAAATCAGGTTACAGATCTTTTACTATACTGTGATTTTTAATTTGTAATAAATCATTTTCCGAAGGGTTTTCGTTACCTTTGCTCAAGATATGCAGAAAAACATCAACATAAAAAATAAGAAAGCGCGCTTTGAATATGAGATTCTTGACAAGTATATTGCCGGAATTCAGCTTACGGGCACCGAAATTAAATCGATTCGCGAAAGCAAGGCGCGAATCACGGAAAGTTTTTGCGAGTTTAATGAAAAAGGCGAGTTGTTTGCCATCAATATGTTTATTGAAGAATATGTTTATGGCCACGCATTTAACCACAATCCGAAAAGCGAACGAAAACTGTTGTTGAACAAGCGTGAATTGAAAAAATTGCTGAAAGAAGTTCAAAATGCGGGGTTGACCATCGTTCCGTTGCGTTTATTTTTAACCGATAAAGGCTGGGCAAAGCTAGAAATTGCGCTGGCCAAAGGAAAGAAAAATTACGACAAGCGCGAAGCCATAAAAACACGCGACAGCAAAATACATTTGGACCGAATTAAAAAAGATTTCAATTAGCAGGATGAAATTGGCAGCATTTTTAAGATTCATAAGATGGAAAAATTTACTGCTCATCATTTACCTGCAAATTTTATTGAAATTTTCACTGTTTTCATCATTTGAAATAACCGCTAACCTGTCTGTATTTCAATTTGTTGCTTTATTATTTTCACTCATTTTAATTACTGCAGCGGGTTATATTATCAATGATATTTTTGATTTAAAATCCGATTTAATCAACAAACCACAAAAAGTAATTGTAAACAACTATTTTTCTGTTGAAAGCGCACAACGTTTGTATTTAATCGTCAATACATTAGGGATTGTATTGGGAATTGGACTGTCACTTTCCTTGCAAAAACCAACCTTTGCTTTTATATTTATTGGCGCTTCACTCCTGCTCTATTTTTATTCTAAAAAAATAAAATCAAAACCCTTAATCGGTAATATTGTCGTATCGTTTTTAGTGGCATTCAATATAATTACCTTGTGTTTATTTGATTTAGATTTAGTAATTCAAAGTGAAGATCAGCAGTTGGTGAAATACATCATGTTGCTGTTAGCCATTTTTGCTTTTTTAATAAATCTGGTTCGTGAAATAGTTAAAGATATTGAAGATGTAAATGGTGATTACAATATAAAAATGAACACTTTACCTATTTTATTAGGTGTTGCAAGAACAAAAAATATAGCTTCGTTTCTATGTGTTTTTCCTTTGGGTTTGCTGTTGTTTATTGTGGCAAAATACGCTGCAATATACAAATTCATCATATTATATTTGTTGCTGTTTGCCTTGGTTCCGTTGCTTTATGTTGCGATGAAATTGCTTTCGGCAAAAACAAAAAAAGATTTTAAAAAATTAAGTATGTTCCTAAAAATTATCATGTTTTTGGGAATTAATTCTCTGCTTATTTTCTCCCTAAACTCGCAATAATGCTTTCAGAAAAATTAAAAAATAAAAATATCATTTTGGCTTCAGCATCGCCGCGCCGCCAGGAATTATTTAAAGAATTGGGATTGGATTTTTCAATTCAGGTTAAATCCGTTGAAGAAATTTATCCGCCATCTTTAAAGGGTGCAGAAATCACCAACTATTTGGCTGAACTTAAAGCAGCTGTTTTTACAGAATTGGCTGAAAATGACATCGTAATAACTTCCGATACCATTGTTTGGCTGAACAACAAAGCCATAGAAAAACCAAAAGACAAATCACATGCCATTCAAATGCTGCAAGAGCTATCCGGAACTGGGCATCAAGTAATTACCTCAATTTGCATTAAAACTTTTAATTCACAAAAGGTGTTTTACGATGAAACTTTGGTTTACTTTAAGTCTTTATCAATGGAAGAAATCACTTATTATGTTGAAAAATATGAACCTTTTGATAAAGCTGGAGCATATGGTATTCAGGAATGGATAGGTTTTATAGGCGTCACCAAAATTGAAGGGAGTTATTTTAATGTGATGGGATTGCCTGTTCATAAATTGTATGAAGAAATAATGAAATTGTAATATCGAATCGTTTAATAGTATTATTTTTGAACGATTTTTAATAAATAGACAGATGAATCGAGCATCACGAATTTTGATACAAAAGGGAATGATTAATGGCGAACAGCAGCTGTACCGCTAAAAAATAAAATTTATACAGATGAAAAAATACACATTTACAGAAAAAAAAGACACAAGATCGGGATTTGGTTCAGGATTGGCTGAATTGGGCGACACAAATGAAAATGTAGTTGCGCTATGTGCAGACTTGGTGGGATCGTTAAAAATGGAGAAATTTATTGAAAATCATCCCGAACGATTTTTTCAAATTGGTATTGCAGAAGCAAATATGATGGGAATCGCCGCAGGATTAACCATTGGTGGCAAAATTCCGTTTACAGGCACTTTTGCAAATTTTTCTACCGGAAGGGTTTACGATCAAATCAGACAATCCATTGCTTATTCTGAAAAAAATGTAAAAATATGCGCTTCACACGCCGGATTGACTCTAGGTGAAGACGGTGCAACACATCAAATTTTAGAAGATATTGGTCTGATGAAAATGTTGCCGAATATGACCGTTATCAACACTTGTGATTACAACCAAACAAAAGCCGCAACAATAGCTATTGCTGACCACGTTGGTCCGGTTTACTTGCGTTTTGGCCGTCCGGTTGTACCTGTATTTATGCCGGCAGATGAAAAATTCATCATCGGCAAAGCCATTATGTTAACTGAAGGAACTGATGTGACCATTGTTGCGACCGGACATTTGGTTTGGGAAGCATTGCAAGCTTCCGAAAAACTGGAAGCGATGGGAATTAGAGCCGAAGTTATTAACATTCATACCATAAAACCTTTAGACGACGAAGCTATTTTAAAATCTGTTGCAAAAACAGGCTGTGTTGTAACTGCCGAAGAACATAATATTTTAGGTGGTTTGGGTGAAAGCGTTGCGCGCATTTTGGTTCAAAACAATCCGGTTCCGCAAGAATTTGTTGCGGTTAACGACAGTTTTGGAGAATCTGGAACTCCGGAGCAACTGATGGAAAAATACGGTTTAACCGACACAGCGATTGTTGCTGCTGTTAAAAAAGTCATCGCCAGAAAATAATAACACTCTTTTTTCGTTTATAATTCAGGCAGCATTATTATTTTTTATTGTTGCCGGTTTGATAATTTGTGATTATTCCCACGGATAAAAAATAAACAGGGAACAATTACAAGTTTTAGTGCCAATTTATATTAATCTGTGAATTTTACAACTTACACATAGAATTGTATAACTTTTTATTAATTATATCATTCACCTTTGTAAGATTAATTAGGTGGCAATTTAGTCACAACTTAAAAGTTAATATTATAAACCCTAAATTAAGAATATTATGAACAAAAGAATTTTATTGCTCTCAATTGCTTTACTATCCACTGTATTTTATATGAACGCCCAAAGCGGTTTTGGTATAAAAGGCGGACTAAGTTACAACACAAATGGTGAGTTAAGCGAATTTGCTAACGAAACTGGAACCATTATTGAAAATGAAGGAAAAGGTAAGTCTGGCTATAATGTCGGTATTTACGGCAAATTGGCTTTAGGTCCAATTTATTTAAGGCCAGAGTTGGTGTATACCAAAACCACTAGTGAATACATTCTAAATTCACAAGCAGTAGATTATAAAATCTCCAGATTGGATATGCCCGTTTTAGTTGGCTTAAAATTAATTGGCCCGCTAAGTGTATTTGCAGGACCAGCATTTCAATATACATTAGAGAACGATTTTAATGATATAAAATACGATGATATTGAAAATGAATTTACAGTAGGTTTTAATTTTGGAGCTGGATTAGATCTTGGAAGACTAGGATTAGATGTTAGATATGAAAGAGGCTTTAATGAGAATGAAGCTACTTTTATTGAAAATAGTACTACATCTTACCGATTGGATTCAAGACCCGAACAAATTATTTTCAGTTTGTCATACCGGTTATCAGGTGGTAAATAATAATTTTTCAATACTGAGAAATTTCCTTAGATAAATTTTAATATCCCTAAAAGCCCGCAACTTGTGGGCTTTTATATTGTTAGCAAATTTTTAATTAAAAAATAAATATTTGATTCTAATTTTTAATTTATATATTTATCGCAATCATCTTAACCTATAATTATAAAACTATGAAAGTAAAACCCCTATTTATAGTTATATTGCTAACTTCTTTCTCTATTGTAAGCGCCCAAGAATACACTTTTGGCCTAAAAGGCGGAATTAATTTTAACAATATCGGAGAATTGTATCATTATGGCAATACCAGCGGATTAGGCATTAATGTCACTCCAAATGATAATACAGTTTTTTCAGCAGAAAAAGAAATGGGCACCCAATTTGGTGCTTTTGCGATGATCGCTTTTGACAAGTTTTTTATCAGACCCGAAGTAAATTATGTGTTGTCAAAAAACAATTATCCTTTAGCATTCAAAACAGCCAATTGGACGTCAACAAAAATTGATGTTCCCGTCCTTTTTGGATACAAAATTTACGGACCTTTTGCGCTGTATGCCGGACCTGGTTTTAGCAGTATTTCTGATATGAAATTAGAAGGTGTGGAACAAGGATCTAATTATCCTTATGTTTACAAAAATTCTTCGACCAGCATTAATGTAGGTCTTTTAGTGGAAGTAGGTAGATTTGGCATTGATTTACGCTACCAATACGGCCTTACAAAGGTTGAAGAGCTTCGGGTAGATATTAATAGAGGAATTTACGGAACAAATATCGCCGATTTACTGGAATACAATCCAAGCCAAATTCAATTAAGCGTACATATAAATATTTTTAAATTTAACTCAGATGATCGAGGTCCGAGAATAAAAAGTGGTTGGAGAGGTAGTGGCCGGGGTTGTCAAAATTAAAAAAAGCTTCTCAATTTCTTGGGAAGCTTTTTTTACTGTTGCTTAATTTTTTAATTGTCTTTATCTAAGAAATTTGGGATACCGTCGCCATCAGTATCATCATCAAACCAATTTCCATTTTTATTAGTATCTTCATCTCTGGTTAATCTTCCATCTCCATCATCATCGGCATCCAAATAATTAGGAATTCCGTCACCATCTGTGTCAAAAGTTTTATAATCATCACTGCCGATTGGAAATTCTAAGTAAGATGCTACACCATCATTGTCGTGATCCGCAATATTCACATCCAATAAATTGATTTGAAAAACCAAAGGTGAATTTGGTGGAATTACGCTTTGACCGCTATTGCTGTAAGCCAAACCAGAAGGAATGAATAAATATCCTTTTCCGGTATTTTCGTAATAAAAAGATTCATCAGTATTCAAAACCTTTGTACCGCCTTTAAAATTGGTAAAACCGTAGCTCCAACCATCAATTACACCTGTAAGCGGCATCCACAACATTGTTGAACGTGAATCGAAAACGGTGCTGTCCAACAACATTCCGGTATAAGTTGTTAATACAGAATCAACTCTTGTTGGTGCTATAGAAACACCTTCAGTCAATTTTAAAAAGTACAATTTATAAGAAATATCATTTTTTGTGACGTTTTGTACTTCAACTTGTCCCATTAAAGGAGTTTCTCCATTTTTTATAGTCCAAATTCCACCATCTGATTCCTTTAAATAATGGGTTTGTAAATATTTAATCAGCGCTACATCGTCTTCTAAAGCTTGTTTAGCTGCATCAAATGAAGCATTGTCATCGTCTTTTTTACAAGAAAAAATCACAGCGCTTACCGCGAGTATAAAAAATAAATTTTTAAATTTCATTCAGGTTAATTTTTAAGGGCGCAATGTACAATTTTACTACCTTTGTTTAAAGAGAAAAGTTAAAAATTAACGTAATTATATGAGAATTGACAAGTATTTGTGGTGTATACGTATTTATAAAACCCGAAGTCTGGCAACTGAAGCTTGCAGAAAAGGCCATATTAAACTAAATGGAGACAATGTAAAGGCATCAAAAATAGTTTTTATTGGTGAAAAATTAATTGTTAAAAAAAACCAGATTAACTATGAAATACAAGTCATTGATACGCCAGCGAACCGTGTTGGTGCTAAATTGGTTGATTTATACCGAATAGATTTAACGCCTAAAGAAGAGTTTGAAAAATTAGATTTGCTGAAATATTCCAAAGATTATTATAGAAAAAAAGGCGTTGGAAGACCCACTAAAAAGGACCGGCGCGATATAGATGATTTGCACGAAGAAAGCGGTGAAAATGAAGATTAATTTAGAAGGTAAAAAGGCTCTTGTTGGGGCGAGTACGCAAGGTTTGGGTAAAGCAATCGCTTTGCTATTGGCAAGTTGTGGCGCAACCATCACTTTAATGGCCAGAAATGAAGAAAAGTTGAAAGCTACAATCACAGAGTTGGATACTAATTTCAACCAAAAGCATAACTATATTGTAGTTGATTTTTACGATTTTTTTGATTTTGAAGTTAAAACTTCAGCTTATTTTAAAGAACACACCATTGATATTTTGGTAAACAATACCAACGGACCCGAAGCTGGCGGTGTTTTTGAAAAAAATACAAACGATTACCAAAAAGCCTTCGATTTATTATTTAAAACAACTTGCCATCTTACTTTATTGGCTGTTGAAAATATGAAGAAAAACAATTACGGACGCATTATCAACACCGCTTCATTAACGGTTAAAGAACCTTTGCCAAATCTTGTTTTATCCAACACCATTAGGGCAGCAGTTGCAATTTGGGCAAAAGCACTGGCAACAGCCGTTGCTCCTTTCGGCATTACGGTAAATACCATTTTAACAGGTCTTTTTGATACGGAAAGAATTCAGCAACTCAATAAAATTCAGGCGAATGCAAAAGGAATTTCTTTGAAAGAAAATTTAAAATTAATGACACAGGAAATTCCTGCCGGAAGATTGGGAAAACCTGATGAATTTGCTTATTTGGTAGCGTTTTTAGCCTCAAATTATTCATCATATATTACAGGAACAAATATTTCTATTGATGGCGGATTGATTAAATCATTATAAAGGCAAAGATAAAATACCGCTTCGCTGCAAGAATAGAGAAAAGAGACTTTTTACTTAATATTGAAGAATCAAAAAAAATTTATGAAAAACACATTGAAAACACGTTTTGATAAAGCTTATTGGGAAAATAAATACAACATTGAAGCCACAGGCTGGGATATTGGCTACGCTTCTGCCCCACTCACTGATTATTTTAAGCAGCTAAGCAACAAAAATTTAAAAATTTTAATTCCCGGCGGCGGCAATTGTTATGAAGCCGAATATTTATTTGAACAGGGATTTGAAAACATATTTGTAATTGATATAGCGGAACAGCCATTGAAAAATTTGAAAGCAAGATTCCCTAATTTTCCTGATCACCAGTTAATTCATGATAATTTTTTTAATCATGAAGAAAAGTACGATTTAATTGTGGAACAAACTTTTTTTTGCGCTTTGGATCCTTTTTTAAGACAAAAATACGCAGATAAAATCGCTGATTTATTAAATGAAAAAGGCAAATTGACCGGACTTTTGTTCGATTTTGAGCTTACAGAAGATGGTCCGCCCTTTGGCGGTTCCATAGATAAATATTTTACGCTGTTTTCTCAAAAATTTAATATAAATAAACTGGAAAGATGCTATAATTCCATAAAGCCAAGAGACGGTAGGGAATTGTTTTTTATCTTTGAAAAAAAATAAACTTATGGAAAGTTCAATTATTTTAACGAACGAGCAAATTCAAAATAAAACACGTCGAATTGCCTATCAGATATATGAAGTAAATTTCAATGAAAAAGAAATTATTATTGCCGGAATTACAGGGAATGGTTTTTTGTTTGCAAAGAAAATTGAAGAAGTTTTATCCAAAATTTCCGATTTAAAAGTGGTTTTGTGCGAAGTTAAAATAGATAAAAAAAATCCCTTAAATGAGATCACAACTTCCATAAATTCAAGTGAGTACAAAAATAAATCCTTGGTTTTGGTAGATGACGTTTTAAATTCTGGAACTACCTTAATTTATGGAATCAAACATTTTTTGGAAGTACCTTTAAAACGTTTCAATACGGCGGTTTTAATTAACAGAAATCATAAAAAATATCCGGTAAAAGCCGATTTTAAAGGAATTTCATTATCCACTTCTTTGAAAGAGCATATTTCTGTGGTGTTTGAAAACAACAATTCCTACGCAAGTTTAGCGTAATAACAGTATTTCATCAACAATTTGAGCCACATTTTTATCATTTGCCAAAATAGTATGATCGGCGCTCTCATAATATGGTGCGCGCTCAAATAAATGTTTGGCAACATATTCCTTTAGGTTTTCTGTGCCAATGGCAGCAACCAATGGTCGTTGTGAAGTTTCATTTTTTAATCTTTCAAAAATGGTGTTTATAGATGCTTTTAAATAAAATGACGAAGATTTATTTTTAATGAATTCCATATTTTTTCCATAGCAAGGTGTTCCGCCACCCAAAGAAATTACGGAACTTTCATTCATATTCAGCAATTCCCACAAATAGTCACCTTCTTTTTTACGGAAGTAAATTTCCCCTTTTGTTTCGAAGATTTGAGTAATGGACAATAGCTCATTTTTTTCTATAAATTCATCTAAATCAATAAATTGAATATTTAATGACGCTGCCAATACTCTACCTACAGCCGATTTACCGCTAGCCATATAGCCCATTAAAACAATCTTCATAAACTAAAAATTAGCGTGTTACATTTAAAAACAAATATCGTTTAAAAAACAATATAAAAAAACTTGTGAGGTACAACTATAGATGGTATATTTGCACTCGCGTTGAGAAAGAGGAATATTGACCTGGTAGCTCAGTTGGTAGAGCACCTCCCTTTTAAGGAGGTGGTCCTGGGTTCGAGCCCCAGCCCGG
>JAWOHJ010000327.1:0-3452 GCA_046485225.1 Lutibacter sp.
TTTGAACCCAAACGCTCCATATCAATTTCTAGCTGCACTTTATGGTTGTCTCTTCGTTTATGCGCTTCTTCTTTGATGATAAAAAAGTCATCAATCCGCGATTTAGATTTTGTGGTACGTGCTTTCGGCTGCCGGCGCATCCACTCCAATTCCTTCACAAACAGGTTTTTGGCTTTATCAACACTTGCCTGCTCTATCGCCAATCGCTCTTCTTTTTTCTCTAAAAAGTATGAATAATTTCCTTTGTAAGTATATAAATTTCCCTGGTCTAATTCTATAATTTCGTTACACACACGTTCCAAAAAATAACGGTCGTGCGTCACCATCAACAGGGTAACTTTTTCTTTTTGAAAATAATTTTCAAGCCATTCAATCATCTCTAAATCCAAATGGTTGGTGGGCTCATCCAAAATTAATAAGTCCGATTTATGGATTAAAATCACCGCCAACGATAATCTTTTGCGCTGTCCGCCCGATAGTGAACCCACTTTTTGCGTTAAATCGTCTAATTTTAATTTGGATAAAATTTGCTTGTATTGGGTTTCAAAATCCCAGGCATTTAGGCGGTCCATTTTTTCAAAAGCCACCTGATAAGCCTTTTCATCATTGGGATTGTGCAACGCTTTTTCATATTCCTCAATCACTTTTAACGTCTCATTGTCCGAATTAAAAATGGTTTCTTCCACCGTTAAATTATCATCTAAACTGTCTTCCTGCGACAAATATTCAATTTTTATGCCCTTGCGCGACACCACTTGTCCGCTATCCGCGCTCGCCAATCCCGCAATAATGTTCAATATCGTGGTTTTTCCGGTCCCGTTTTTGGCGATAAATGCAATTTTTTGATCTTTATTTATGCCGAATGAAACATTGCTAAAAAGCGCCACTTCACCAAAAGATTTCGATATATTTTCAACGGATAAATAATTCATATTTCAAATTTTTGCAAAAGTACGCAATAAAAGTGAGATTTAATTTTGGGCCCGCCCGCCTTTTATGGTGGGCGTTCCCCTTCGGGTCGGGCTTTTCGCTGCAATCCGTCGTTGCGAGCGTAGCGTGGCAATCTGTCGTACATATTTATCAACAAACTCGCAACGCCGGGATTTCCGCTGCAAACATGGTTCACTGAACACCAATAAAAAAATAAAAATTAAGTGAAGTAATCCCTAACGCAGTTTAAAACAAATCGATGCTTTTTAAAAAACTTTGTTAAATTAGCCATAACATTATTGTGTTTTAAGCCAACTTTTTTTAAAAATAAGGATATGAAAACAGTAGCCAATACGCCGGAGGAATATATCAACAACCTGCCCGATGACCGAAGGCTAGTGATGAATACATTAAGAAAAACGATACTTCACAATTTGCCGGAGGGATTCTCGGAAACAATAAATTATGGCATGATTGGCTATGTGGTGCCACATTCAATATATCCGAAAGGTTATCATTGCGATCCGAAATTACCACTTCCGTTTATGAGTATCGCTTCTCAGAAAAATTTTATCGCAATTTATCATATGGGTTTGTATGCTAACCAAAAACTCATGAATTGGTTTTTGCAGGAATATCCAAAACATTGCAATACAAAATTGGATATGGGGAAAAGTTGCATCAGATTTAAAAAAATGGATCAAATTCCGTTCGAGTTGATTGAGGAACTTTCAACAAAAATAACTGTAAAAGAATGGATTGAAACTTATGAAGAAAGTTTTCTAAAAAAGTAATTTTAAGCAAGATTTCTAAAATAATATTCAAAAATTTATGTTTGAAATGAACTGCATTGACTGAATCGGATTTGTTGGGGTGAGCTTACTTTTATTGGCTTTTTTTCTGAATTTAACGGACAAATACTTTACGTACCTTGCGGAAATAATTTCGCCTTAGTGGTTAAAAAAGCATCTTTTAATCGGTGGTATTTAAATGAATCAACAAATAAACGATATGAATATTTTGTTCAAATTTGGCTATATTCGTAACCAAGAGAAACACCAGCGTTAACCCTATGGAACCAATATTAAAAGTAAAAAATTTATCAATCTCATTTGGTTCAAAAGATGAGCAAAATACGGTGGTGAATACCGTTTCATTTGAATTGAATTCGCAGCAAATATTGGGAATCGTTGGCGAATCGGGGAGCGGTAAATCGGTCACTTCTCTGGCAATTTTAGGATTGCTTCCAAAAAATGCGACCATCAGCGGCAGTATTTTATTCAACAACAACAATTTACAAAACACTTCAGAAAAGGATTTTCAAAAAATCAGGGGAAATAAAATCTCCATGATTTTTCAAGAGCCGATGAGTTCCTTAAATCCGAGTTTAACTTGTGGTTATCAGGTTCAGGAAATTTTATTGCAGCACAAAAAGCTGTCGAAAAAAGAAGCTAAAAATCAGGTGATTGCGCTTTTTCATAAGGTGAAATTGCCAAGGGCAGAAGTGATGTTCAGCCAATATCCGCACCAGCTATCGGGCGGACAAAAACAACGGGTGATGATTGCGATGGCCATCGCCTGCAAACCGCAAATTTTAATTGCCGACGAACCTACCACGGCGCTCGATGTTACCATTCAAAAAGAAATTATTGAACTGCTGAAAGCACTTCAGCAGGAAACCGAAATGAGTATTATTTTCATTACCCACGATTTGGCCTTGGTTTCTGAAATAGCAGATACCGTTTTGGTGATGTATCAGGGAGAAATTGTGGAGCAGGGAAATGTGGCACAGGTTTTTAAACATCCTGTTCACAATTACACCAAAGCGCTCATAAATTCGAAACCCAACTTAAAAGAACGCCTAAAAAAGTTGCCCACCGTAAAAGATTTTATTGAAAATACAGTTGCTCATGAAGTGTATACCGCAAAACAACGCAACGATTTTCACGACAAGATTTATGCTTCAAAACCCTTGATGGAAGTAAAAAATGTGGCGACTTATTTCAATACTGAAAAACCCTTTTTCTTCGGAAAAGCAAATCCTGTAAAAGCGGTGGATACCGTGTCTTTTCAACTTTTTGAAGGAGAAACTTTAGGGTTGGTTGGAGAATCGGGTTGTGGTAAAACAACCTTGGGCCGTACCATTTTGCACTTGGAAAAAGCCACAAAAGGTGAAATTTTTTACAAACAAAAGGACGTTACCAATCTGTCAAAAATGGAATTAAAGGATTTCAGAAAAGAAGTTCAGATCATTTTTCAGGATCCGTTTTCATCGCTCAATCCAAGAATACCAATCGGTGAAGCGTTGATGGAACCGATGAAAGTACACGGAATATTTAATTCATCCGAAGAACGAAAAAAATATGTGTTTGAATTGTTAGAACGTGTTGGCTTGCTGGCGGAGCATTTTTACCGGTATCCGCATGAATTTTCGGGCGGACAAAGGCAGCGGATTGGCATTGCACGAACAATCGTCCTAAAACCTAAACTTATTATTTGCGATGAGTCGGTTTCGGCACTCG
>JAWOHJ010000076.1:0-4055 GCA_046485225.1 Lutibacter sp.
TTGAAATCCGTTTCGTAATTAAATTCAATCATTCTTTTGTTATTGCTGTTCTTTCCTAAAATACTCCTGTACTTTTTTCTTATAAATAGTTTGCAAAGGTAATGATTGTCGGTTTAATATTTCATTGGTTTTAAAATAGCGATTTTCAACCTTAATAGCCTCAATATTTCGTCTCTCAAAAATCACCTTTGGCATTTCCGATTTTCGAATATTGTCCTCACCCTGTTCCAATTTGGCCTTTTGTAATTTTAGCAACTCATAATTCAACTGTATTATTTTTTTTACAAGGTCCTTTTCAAAACCTTTCTCCAACAATTCCTTTTGCAAATCTTCCATTTTTTTAATGGCGTCACCAGCGCCATTCGCATTGGCTGGATCCTCGCCTAAAATATCCTTCAACATCTCTTTGAGCTGTTCCTGCTGTTTAAATATTTCATACAGTTCATCACTCATTCCCTCTCCGTTTTCTCCAGGTTTTTTACCTTCTTTTTCACCTTTTTCAATACCATCCTTCATCTGCTCATTGAGTTCTCCTTGCTTTTTAATGATATCGGGCAAACCAAAATCAGGTGAATTTCCTTTTCCCTTTCCTTGGCCAAAACTAGGTGAAGCATTCATTAGGCTTTCCAACAAATTGCTCAATGAATTGGCGAGATTATTTGCTGACGTAATCACAAATTGCTGATTGGAAATACCAATATCAGCTTTATCGTCGGTAAAATTTAGCAAGGATTCGTCTAAGTTGTAATGCACCTCAGAAACTTCATTTTGAATCATCGTACTCATTTGGACAACGCGCAAAGCCAACAGATACAAACTGTCATCGATATGATTGAAGTATTCTTTTAAAACATGCTGCTGTTTCAAATTATTTGCATATTCTGGATGACGTATGTCTGCAGCAGAAAAACGGTTCAGCAAATCTTCCTGCTCAAAAGAAAAAACAATCAAATTATCAACGATTTTTCGTAAATCATCAATATTTTCATCGATAGATTCTCCTTCCATTTGCATCATGGATTGTTCCATACTTTTACTTAATTCCTTCATCTTTTTGGCGGCGGATTTCTGACTTTTTTTGGCGTTCTCCAATTGCTGCGTTTTTAATTCCTGCAAAGATTTGCTTAAGTCTTTGGAAATGTTATCCATTTCTTCCTTGTTTTCCGGAAGCTTCATCGGCCGTTTCAAATCCTGATTTTCCTTTTGCAAATCTTTGGATTCCTTTTTGATATTTTCAAATTCTTTGTTGATTTCCTGTTGCTTTTCTGAAGTGTTATTTTCCTTATTTTCGTTGGATAAATTTTCTTCCTTTTCCCCTAATTTTTCAATATTTTCACGAAGCTGATTTGCCTTTTGCTCCACATAAAAACGTTTGGTGAGTTCTAAAATACGTTCTAAACTTTGTTCGTTACGCTGGTTCTTTTTGGCCATTTCTTTTAACTTCTCAATAAAATCATCTTTGTCTAATTTTTTTGAAAGTTCTTTTAATTGCTCCATCATTTTTTCCTGTTCTGCCAACTTTTTGGTTTCTTCAATACGTTTCAGCAATTCCTCTTTAGTTTCTTCTGTCTCCTTCCTGTCGGTTTGCTCTTTTAAATTATTTTGTAGCTGGTTTGTTTGCTTTTGAATCATCTCCTGGTATTGCGTTTGCCGCTTCAATAACTCTTCTAATTTTTTTGTGTCATTCCAATCAATTTCAGCTTTTTTCTGAATCTCATTTTTAAGTTTTTCCAAACCATCATTGGATTGTTTAGATTTTTCAACCAGTTTCGAAATCGCTCCAATATTTTCCTTTTGCTCATCCATTAACTGCTTGTTAATCTCTTTTTCCGTTTTTTTATAATAGGTAAATATTTTGCTTTTTGAGCTTTTGCTTCCGTTTACGGCATCATTGTCGAACACTTCAAAATACAACTCATAATCTATGCCTTCTTGCAGTGAAATTCCTTCAGGAAAAACATAATAAAAATCAGAAATAGCAGATTTATCCACAAAAATTAAATGCGATTTAATGGCTTTTGGATTCTTCTTGTCATAATACACCATTTGAAGTTTTTTTATGCCATAATCATCGTTTAACTGCCCCAGAAACTGAACTGGTCCAAGCGTAATGGAATCAATGTCGGAACTCACAATTATTTGCGGATGCATATCGGGAATCACCTCAATAATAAAATTTAGCGATTCATAATCAACCAATTGCTGGTTTGATGTGGTAATTTTATAGTTGATGTCATTAAATATTTGTTTCGAATAACTAAAATAATCGGAGGTGTTTTGGGTAAATTTTTCTACTTTATTATCGCTTATATATTGAACATTGTTCGTTTTTTGGGTTTCAATTTGCCAGGTAACTTTTGTTCCCTGCGGAACGCTGGTGTTACCGGTATTTTGCAGCACTTCATTTGTTTTACCGGTGTAAACAGGATATTGAAGCACCATTTTTAAATTGTTGATTACAGGGGTTGCAATGCTGTTTATCTGATAAATTTCGGAAGTCACGCCATTGGCTTCCAAATAAAATTTTGTTGATTTCTGAATCCTGGAAAAAAAATAATCAAACTTTCCCAAAGCACTGCTTTCTAAATAATAGCTTTCATTTGAAAAATTGATTTTAACATTTTCAGGAATGGTGTTTCCGATGGTTTCAATCTGAAGCATAAATGATTCTCCTTCCACAACCGACAAAGAATCATTTAAAATGGCAAAAGAAAAAGGCGCCGGCGGCAGATAAACTTTGTTGTAATGGACAACCCTTGAAAAACTGTCCGTAAAAATAGAACTGTTTCCTGTGATAAATACCAACAGCCAAATCACAAACGGTAAAAGGAGAAATTTCAGATATTTCTTATTTTTAGAAAAATCGACAGCCCTTTTAAAAGGAATGGGCTGCAATTCCCGCGATTTTTGTTCAATACTGGCTTCAACAAGTTCAGAATTTTCGTTACTTTCATTTAACTGCAACATATTCAATAACTTATCCTTCACTTCCGGAAAATGATTTCCTATTATTTTGGAGGCTTCAACCTCTGAAATACCTTTTTTTAAACCCAAAATTTGAGTTAACGGAAAAACAATATAGGCGGCAAACAATGCAACTTCAATAAAAACAAACAGCCAGAATAAAAGGGTGCGCAAGTTTGGTTTAAGCCATAAAAAGTGCTCAACAAAAAGGGTGAAAATAAAATACAGTACACCAATCGCTAAAAATAAAAGCAATCCTTTAATCAATTCATTAAAATAGTATTTTTTAATAAATTCTTGAAGTTTGGCGCGTATGCGGTTAAAATTGTCCAATTTTTAAAACTTAATTTTATTGAAAGCTAAAAATAATTAAAATTAAATTACAGAATCACAATTTTTTCTTTAATCGCATATAGAACAAGTCCGATTCGGGATTTAACATTCAATTTATCGAATAAAGCTTCACGATAATTTTCAATGGTTTTCGGACTTAAATACATGACTTCTGCAATTTGTTTGTAGGTCATTTCCGTACAAGCCAACTTTAAAAACTCTAATTCCTTCGATTTAATAATGATAACCTCTTTGTGCTCCTTAACTTCCAAGGAATTTAACAGAGTATTTGAAACATTTTCGGTATAAAAAAAACCTTTGGTGTAAACTTCCTTTAAAGCAAACTCCAATTCTGATGGGTGAATAACCTTTCCCAAATAGCCATTGGCACCGGCACGAAGCATTTTTAAAATTATTTCTTCATCACATTCATTGGAAAGCCCTAGAACCTTAATTTGAGGGTAATGCATCTTTAACCATTTTGTGGCTTCCAATCCGTTCATTACCGGCATTTGAATGTCCATTAAAACAATGTCGGGTTGTTGATTGTCTGCTGAAAAATAGTCAATAAGCGCCATTCCGTTTGCCAAAACAGCCAACACGTTAAATTCCTCAAAATCAGAAATTAGTCCATCAAGTCCCTCAGAAAATAGCAAATGGTCATCAACAATAATGATATCAATTTTTTTCATTAAAATTTATATTCTGAAACTAAGATACGTTTAAGTTATGTAATTTATAAAGTTTTTGCAGCAATT
>JAWOHJ010000080.1:0-7808 GCA_046485225.1 Lutibacter sp.
CCGTTGTGGGCGATGATGTTGGCGTCACCGGGGCCGGTACCGCCGATGATGTTGTCGATGCCGGAAAGAAACATCCCGCTGTAGCCGTTGCCCAGCTGGGTGAAAACAGCATTCCTTTTTATATTGTTTTCACCAAAGCCGACAAATTAAAACTTTCTGAACTGAACCGAAATATTCAGGTTTACAAAAAAGTAATGACCAAATCCAATTGGGAAAGCATGCCGCCACATTTTGTGACTTCGGCAGTAGATACCACAGGAAAAGATGAATTGCTTAATTTTATCGATGAACTAAATCAACAAGTCGCCACACAATCTTAAAAATGGCTTCAACCAAAAATACGCTGCAAATTCTGTTTGAAGACAACCACTTTATCATAGTCAACAAACGATCGGGCGACATTGTTCAGGGCGATAAAACCGGAGATGAGCCTTTAAGCGACGTTGTTAAATCATTTATCAAAGACAAATACAACAAACCGGGTGCTGTTTTTTTGGGCACCGTTCATCGGCTTGACAGGCCAACCACGGGTATCGTGGTTTTTGCCAAAACCTCAAAAGCGCTGGAACGTTTCAATAAAATGCTCCGTGATAAAAAAGTGAATAAAACGTATTGGGCGGTGGTTAAAAACAGACCTGCAAAAGATGCCGATACCATTGAAAGCTACTTAATCAAAAATCCAAAAAACAACAAATCCACTGCTTACAATACCGAAATTGAAGGCAGTAAAAAAGCCATTCTTCATTATAAAATATTGAAATCGCTAGACAATTACCACTTGTTGGAAGTCGATTTGGAAACAGGTCGCCACCACCAAATCAGGTGCCAGCTTTCAGCCATTGGTTCTCCCATTAAAGGTGATTTAAAATATGGTTTTGACCGAAGCAATAAAGATGCAAGCATTCATTTACACGCACATAAAATTGAGTTTCTCCATCCTGTCAGCAATGAAATGATTTCCATTGTTGCCCATCCGCCAAAAGATCCGATTTGGGATGCATGTTCGGTGAACGATTGACGATGCACGATTGGCGATTTTGAATTATTGATTAAATTTAAGACTTGTTTTTCTTGTTTACAATTTCATCCAAGCATAAATTTCCCAGACTTCCTTTGTGCGTGTGCACCACCTTTTTATCGGGATTAAAAGTGCCCTCGTCAATACTTTTTCCGACAATTTTATAGGCATCCCTAAATGGCACTCCGCTTTGAACCAGTTTATTGACTTCCTCTACACTAAATAAATACCGGTATTTTTCGTCGTCAATAATATTTGGTTTTACCTCAATGTTTTTTAACGAATAGGTAAGCATTTCCAAACACGATTTTAAGGTTGAAAACGACGGTATCAATCCCTCTTTCAACAATTGTAAATCGCGGTGATAACCACTCGGCAAGTTGTTTGTGATGAGCGTAAACTCGTATGGCAATGCCTGTAGTTTGTTGCATTTTCCTCTGATCAATTCAAAAACATCCGGATTTTTTTTGTGGGGCATAATGCTTGAACCTGTGGTTAATTCATCGGGAAAAGAGATAAAACTAAAATTCTGGTTCATATACAAACAAATATCCATGCTCATTTTCGACAAGGTTCCCGCCACCGAACTCAGTGCAAAAGCCGTCGATTTTTCCAGTTTTCCCCTGCCCATTTGTGCGGCCACCGAATTGAATTTCAAGGTCTCAAAATGTAACAGTTTTGTGGTATAATCCCGGTCAATCGGATACGAACTTCCATAACCGGCTGCAGAACCCAGCGGATTTTGGTCGGCCACTTTGTACGCCGCTTTTAAAAAATAAATATCGTCTATCAATGTTTCGGCATAGGCTGAAAACCACAATCCGAAGGAAGAAGGCATGGCGATTTGCAAATGCGTATAACCGGGCAACAATACATTTTTATGCTGTTCGGCCAAAGCAATTAACAAATCGAAAAGTTCATCAACACCTTCATTGATTTCCCGTAAAGCATCTTTCACATATAAATGAACATCAACCAAAACCTGATCATTTCTTGATCTCGCCGTATGAATTTTTTTGCCGGCATCACCCAGTTTTTCGGTCAGCAAAAACTCTATTTTTGAATGCACATCTTCAAAAGAATCTTCAATGGTAAATTTCCCTTCTTCAATAATATGCAGAATATTTTTCAGTTCCTTCTCCAAATCAGCAATTTCCGCATCAGTTAACAATCCGATTTTATGCAACATTTTTGCGTGGGCAATATTCCCGATCACATCGTATTTTGCCAAAATTAAATCGAGTTCCCTATCGTTCCCAACAGTGAATAAATCTATTTTTTTATCGGTTGAAAATCCTTTATCCCAAAGTTTCATATTTTTATTGTTTAATCTTGTAATTGTAAAATTCATCATTCAAAAAACACACCCCTACCCCTCTCAAGAGAGGAATTTAATGCTTTTGTATTGCGTAACTGTTTAATCGTATAATTATTGAATTATTGATTTAACTATTAATGCCAACGCGCCAGCTGGCCCTATCGCTAAAAATGTTCACTGAACATTTTTTTGACGCTCTGTCCCCCTTCGGGGGTTAGCGGGCTAAAACTTCACTTAATATCTTAACATACAAATCAATTCCTTCTTCAATTTCATTCACATAAATAAATTCATCGGCGGTATGCGACCGAAAACTGTCGCCCGGACCTAATTTCAAGGATGGGCAACTTAATACCGCTTGGTCTGATAGCGTTGGTGAACCATAGGTTTTTCTGCCCAATTTAATTCCGGCTAAAACAATTGGATGGTTTTTTGGAATTGAAGATGAGTTCAACCTTAACGACCTTGCTTTCACTTCACATTTTACCATCGATTGCACAATATCCAACACTTCCTTGTTGCTGTAAGCATCGGTAACACGCACATCCACCACAAAATTGCAGGTCGCCGGAATAACATTGTGCTGAATTCCCGCATTGATTTGTGTCACGGTCATTTTAACTTTCCCCAACAGTTCCGATTCCTTTGGAAATTCAAAATTTTGAAACCAGTAAATGTCCTCAATCGCTTTATAAATGGCGTTGTCGCCAATGCCATGCGCCGCGTGGCCCGAAGTCCCTTTCGCTTCGCAGTCCAGCACCATCAATCCCTTTTCGGCAATGGCCAACTGCATTAAAGTGGGCTCCCCAATAATGGCAAAATCTATCGGCGGAATAATTTGCAGCATACTGTTCAATCCGTTTAATCCCGAGCTTTCCTCTTCGGCCGAAGCCACCAAAACCATATTGTAATTTAAATCGTTTCTGTCATAAAAATAAGTAAATGTTGCCAACAGGGAAACCAGACTTCCGCCGGCATCGTTGCTGCCCAAACCGTACAATTTTCCGTCGGAAACTTCCGGATTGTAGGGATTTTTTGTATAGCCTTTGTTCGGTTTTACAGTGTCGTGGTGCGAGTTTAACAAAATCGTTTTTTTGGCAGCGTCAAAATATTTGTTTTTTGCCCAAACATTGTGTTTGTCACTTTCAAATCTGATGTCGTGATTGGAAAACCATTGCGTAATTAACAGCGCCGTTTCGTTTTCCTCACCGGAAAAAGATTGCGTTGCAATTAAATTTTTTAGCAGTTCTAAAGCTTCCTTTGTTAGTTGGTTGATCATTATTTTAAACTTAGTGCTGTGAACAAATTATTTGTGTTTTTAATTAATGATGCGTCACCAATATTTACTTTTTGAACACCTCTTTTTAGGGCATTGAAACAATTATGAAGCTTTGGAATCATTCCTTCCGAAATAATTTTTGCTTCAACTAATTGTTCATATTTCTCAAAATTGATATGTGGTATTACGGAATTTTTATCGGCAATAGTTGACAGTACCCCTTTCAATTCAAAAACATAATTCAGCGCCACGGCATAAAAATCGCTCATGGCAATCGCAATTTCCGAAGCAATGGTATCGGCATTGGTGTTCAATAACTGTCCGTTCCCGTCGTGCGTAATCGCACAAAAAACTGGGGATACTTTGTTTTGCAGCAAAAGCGTTATAAATTCGGCATTGACGACATCCACATCGCCCGCAAATCCGTAATCAACCTCCGCAACGATTCTTTTGTGCGCCAAAATGCAATTGGCATCGGCACCGGACAAACCCAACGCATTGCAGTTAAATTTTTGCAGTTGTGCGGTTATTTTTTTGTTCAGCAATCCGGCATACACCATCGTCACCAATTCCAAAGTCGCTTCATCGGTCACCCTTCTTCCTGCAATCATTTTAGGCTGCAAACCCATAGCTTCAGAAATTTCATTGGCTCTTTTGCCGCCACCGTGAACCAATAATTTAGGTCCTTCCAACGCAGAAAAATCCTTCAGAAACGATTCTAAAGCAACTTCATCATTGATAATGTTACCGCCGATTTTAACAATATGTAATTGTTGTTTAGCCATTGCTTTCCAATATTTTCTTCAACACCAGTTGAGCGGAGAAGGTACGATTATTCGCCTGTTGAATCACTATGGAATTTTCCGAATCTATTACGGCATCGGTAACAATCACATTTCTTCTCACCGGTAAACAATGCATAAATTTCGCATTGTTGGTCAGTTTCATTTTTTCCTCCGTAATCGTCCAAGCACTGTCAGAATTCATCACGCGACCATAATCTTTAAAAGAGCTCCAGTTTTTTGCATAAACAAAATCGGCATTTTCAAACGCTTTATCCTGATCGTGTTCTATGGTTGAATTTTTGGTGATTTCAGGATCCAATTCATAACCTTCGGGATGCGTAATCACAAAATCGGCTTCCTGCAATTGCATCATTTCTACAAAAGAATTCGCCACGGCCTGCGGCAACGCTTTTGGATGCGGTGCCCAGGACAAGACCACTTTTGGTTTGTGTGCCGTTTTAAATTCTTCCATCGTAATGGCATCTGCCAAAGCCTGCAACGGATGTCCGGTGGCACTTTCCATATTCACTACTGGGATTCCTGCGTATTTCTTAAAACTGTTCATCACAATTTCCGCCTGGTCTTTTTCCTTGTCCGTCAGTGACGCAAAAGCCCTGATGGCCACGATATCGCAATATTGCGCAATTACTTTGGCCGCTTCCTTAACGTGCTCCGATTTTGAACCGTTCATCACGGCGCCTTCTTCATATTCCAATTCCCATCCTTCACTGCCAAAATTCATCACAATCACATTCATTCCTAAATTTTGTGCAGCTTTTTGGGTACTTAAACGCGTGCGCAAACTGTTGTTAAAAAACAAAAGGCAAATTGTTTTTCCTTCGCCGAGCGTTTTATGATGAAGTGGATTTTTCTTGATTTCAATGGCTTCCTGAACCGCTTTGTGCAAGTTTCCAAGATCATTTATGTTGGTATAATGTATCATTTTAAAGTGATTTTTGTAAAAACTGATTTATTTTGCATGGCATCTAACATAAAATTATCGTTCAATCCATTGAGAATCCACGTCTCAATATGAGCATTTTGGGCGATTTCAGCCGCCTCAATTTTGGAAATCATTCCGCCTGTTCCTCCTGATGATATGGTTTTTTCAGCTTCGCTTTTCAGCGATTGTATGTCCGATGTTTCCAAAATCGTTTTTTCCTGATGGTTGTGCATCGATTCCTTTGTGTAAATTCCGTTGGTATTGGTGGCTATAATCAGTAAATCAACTTTTAAAAGTGCCGCTGTCAAAGCCGATAATTTGTCGTTGTCGCCAAATTTAATTTCATCGGTGGCCACCGTATCGTTTTCATTGATGATGGGAATGTAACTGTTTTCAACCAATACATTGATGGTGTTTACGATGTTTACGGTAGACTGCTCTTTTTCAAAATCGGAATACGACAGCAAACACTGGGAAGTTAACAGTCCCAATTCCCTGAAACATTCCTGATATATTCGCATCAAATGCGGCTGACCGATGGATGCCAATGCCTGTTTTACGTTTATTTCCTTTCCGTTGCTTTCCAATTTCACAAATTGTCTGGCAACGGCAATGGCACCTGAACTCACTATCACAAACTCATAATCGTCTTTTAAACTGGCAATTTGTTTTGCAATGTCCTCAATTTTACCCCTGGAGATGTTGTCGGTCCCTTTGGTCAGCACATTTGTGCCAATTTTTAACAATATTCTTTTTTTACCTGATTTGCCCATTTCCGAATATATACCACTTGTTAGTTACTAAATGTTGCAGTCCCATCGGACCTCTGTGATGCAATTTATCGGTGCTTATTGCCAATTCTCCGCCCAATCCAAACTGGCCGCCATCGGTAAATCGGGTTGAAGCATTTTGGTAAACCGCCGCCGAATCGACCGATTCCATAAATTTTTGCGCTACCTCGTCATTTTTAGTCATAATCACTGCGGAATGCCCGCCCCCATATTTATTGATTTTCTCGATGGCTTCTTCAGATGAATTTACGCTTCCCAAAACAATTTTATAGTCCAAAAATTCTTCAAACCAAACGGATTCAGCTGAAAAATCGGCAACATTTTCATAAGTGGACAATGTGGCATCGCCTAAAATTTCAACGTTAAATTCTTTCAATATACCAATTAGTTTTTTAATGAATATTTCCATATTTGGCAAATGAGCATTGATCAACACTTTGTCCGTCGCATTGCAAGCAGATATTTTTGTGGTTTTTGCATTGAGAATGACTTTGATCGCCATTTCTGTGTCGGCCTCCGCATCCACATAAATAAAATTATTGCCGCGTCCGCTCACGATGACCGGACAAGTGGCGTATTGCTTCACAAAAGCGATCAATTTTTCACCGCCGCGCGGCACAATCAAATCCACTTTTTGGGTGGGATGCTGTAAAAATTCCTGCGTTTCGGTTCTGTTATAATTCAAATATTCCACCCAATTTTTCGAAATATTGTTTTCCGTCAAAGCTTTGTGCCACAAATCCACTATTTTCATATTTGAGTTTACCGATTCCTTTCCGCCTTTCAATAATATTTTATTTCCCGATTTAAAAGCGATTCCGGCCGCTTCAACCGTCACGTCAGGCCTTGATTCATATATGATTAAAACTGTTCCGAAAGGCGCTGTTTTATTGGTGATTTTCAATCCGTTTTCGTGTGTAAATTGGTACAATTCCTTCCCAACCGGATCAATATCCGCCACCAATTGCTCCAAGGACAAAATCATTTCCTTAATTTTTTTATCATCCACTTCTAAACGCTCTTTCATCGCCAAATCATCGCCATGAAATTGCGTAACGTCCGTTTTATTGGCTTCGAGTAATGCCGATTTTTCAGCAGCAATCAATTTTGACATAGAAAGCAAAACCGCATTTTTTTGTTGTGAAGTCAGTGAAATGTTCATCCTAAAATTTCTTTCAATGCGTTTATAAATATATCGACGTGCTCTTTTTTCGCGCTTAGAGGCGGTAAAATCCGCAACAAATTTTTATTGTTTGAGCCGCCGGTAAAAATATGCTGGTCGAAAATGAGTTTTTTTCGCAAATCCCCCACTTCAAAATCGAATTCCACACCCAACATCAATCCTTTTCCCTTAACTTTTTTAATTTTCGGAACTGTTTTTATCTCCTGTAAAAAATAGTCATAAACTTCCTTCACATTTTCAATCAACTGCTCTTTCTCCATTACATCAAGCACCGATATTCCTGCGGCGCAAGCCAGGTGATTTCCGCCAAACGTGGTTCCTAGCATGCCATATTTGGCCTTGTATTTATCGGCAATTAACACACCGCCAATCGGAAATCCGTTTCCCATTCCTTTAGCCGTGGTAATCATATCCGGCTGAATATGGTGGTGCTGAAAAGCGAAAAATTTTCCGCTTCTGCCATAACCCGACTGCACTTCATCCAAAATCAG
>JAWOHJ010000094.1:0-4834 GCA_046485225.1 Lutibacter sp.
AATCGTAGCTGGCGGCGGAACCTTTACTGATACCTGGCAAAAAATCATGAGTGCGATAACGCCGCTTTTGTTGCTATTGTTGATTGGATATGGGGCAGTGGCTTCAGAACCTTGTGATTACGAAGATCTTAAAATACCTGTCTAAATTTTGGTGGTCAATACGGGAATTGTACCATTTCTTTCAAAAGCAAGTCAGGCGCTAAATAGCCTCTTAGGGTTGTTCGCTGAAACTTAAGTTTAAGAATTAGGGTGACTTAACGATATTGTTTGGTGAATCTGTTAGTTTGTTTTAATCAGACAATCATGCAGCACTTAGAATGCTTCTAATTGTTTCATGATTCTGAATCTGACCGTATTTGAGATTCTTGAATTCATTTTGTGGTTTTGGGTCTTCTGGCAAATTTCACGCTCCGCGAAAATAGTTTCCGCAATCGTCATAAATGGATTGACTGGCTCTTCTTCAACTGACTCAAAATAGGCCAACCACAATCTTATATATTCTTTTTTGTTGTTCTTCCTAAAGGTGAGATTATTAGCTTTCATCGATTCTTTAATTATCCATGTCGCTAGATCCCGATAGGTTTCAAGATCTCTATATAGCACACCATCAATAAAAAATTTGTGTGGAATAAATTTTTTCGTTTTCACTTTCATTTTTCTATATAATCTAAGTTTGCAAATCTAGTAAATTTATTGCTATAATTTTACCAAAAAATATAGTCACAAAATTATTCTGCATATTGTACCATTTCCTTCAGTAGTAAATCGGGGGTAAGCCCTCCCGTTAACTCGGTAAGTTTCAGTTCTTCCTTAAAAATTAAAATATCATATTTATGATATTCCTGCTTGTCTTTATTGGCTTCTTTGGCTTTGTGCAAACCAAAAAGTACGCCTTCCAAATGAACAATATTCATCAACCTTTGAAATTGCATGGTAGGTAAATTTAACCTGCCTTGCTCTTTGGTCATCAATCCAAAATATTTAGTGTATTTCATAGGTGAATATTTATTGTTTTTTAAAGGTCATAGGTAATGCGCATATTTTCATAGGTGATTGTATCGTGTTTCCGTTATGCGCATTTCATATTGCAAAATTAGGAAAAAAGACCATTTGATGCTTGTAAGTCAAAAAAAAGTTACACCACTTAAAGTGTAACTTTTTTATTTTGATTTGCCCCTTAGGTTTTGAACTCCAGGGGCTTTAGTTATTTTTTAATGCTTCAGGCTACTGTTTTTTGCCATTGCCATTGTCCTTTGACTTTTGGTTTCCCTTATCATTGCCGTTTGACTTTTGGTTACCGTTATCATGGCCGTTTGACTTCATTTTTTCATCTCCCTTATCCTTATAGGTACCGTACCTGTTTCCTGGTTTTGGCCCAATTGTTTTTTGAGATTTTCCTTTATATCCTTTGGCATATTTAACTTTATGAAATTTGAAAAGACCATAAGGTGGTTTACCGTTATGATCAGTCATGGCCACTTTATAGCCGTTATATAAATCATAATCTTTGTAGCGCTGAGGAAGCTGTTCGCTGCTATACCAGGTGTTTCCTGAGGGATAAACGAATCTGGATTTTTCAATGTCATAATAGGTTTCTACATCAGGCAAGTAATAATAACGTGCGTTAGAATAATTAGCCGGACCCCATTGTGGTGCCAAATCAGCATTTAATTTTACAGAGATTTGAGCCTGCGCTTCGCTTGCAAAAATTAATCCGATTCCGAATAAAATAAATTTTATTGCTTTCATATTGTTGATTTTTAATTAATTATAATCTTAAAGCGTTGGTATTTCCAATACTATTGGTGTAATTTTAATAACTGTTCCCACAGTAACGGTGATTAAAGCTGATTCATAATCATCGTAAGCTTCTTGGTTAACAATTTTCAATTTGTAGTCACCTGCAGCAAGTCCCTGAACTAAAAAGTTGCCATCAGCATTTGTGCCGGTTTCTGTTACATAAACACCACTGGGTGTATACACCTGAACGATGGCATTTTCTAAATCGTTAACAACGCTTACTCCGTTCACTAAAAATTCTCCTGATACATTTCCTTCAATTGACCCAGAATTTACTTCCGCATTCACTCTAATAACAGGTTTTAGATTATAGGTACCTGCACCTGTACTTACAACTGATTTTTGCACATCCCAGTCAAGTATAAATGTGTAGGTAAAACCAGCATCCAATGTGGTATTCATATTTAATTTTAAACCAGATTGCATAGCGCTTGGCGTGTTAAGTGCCATCATAGCTTCTTGCCCTTCAACTTTAAGGGTATTTCCGTCTCCTAAAATCAATCTTATTTGTTTTAACTTTCCTGAAGGAATTAGTTGATCTGCCAATAAAAGGCTATTTCCTGCAATAAGGGTTGTTAAATCAACATTGATAGGATAATCTTCCGGAGTTCCAAAACTTACCCAACCGGCTTCATTGTCACTATTGTTATACTGAATGTCCACAATATTAACATTCACTTCTAAATAATCTCCCGGGGCATCAACCAATTTTAATTGAACTCTTGCGGTGTTACCTTCCTCATCGCTCTCGCAACTTTGAAATCCTAACATCACAACCATTGCTGCAACTGCAACAAAATAAATTTTTTTAAATCTCATCTTTTTTTGTTTTAAATTATTAAATCTGAATTTAAATATAGATGCAAAGTTGCTCAGTTAAAACCCCAAATGTGTTACACAACTCTTGAAAAAAATTGTATAATTCACACATTCCTTTTTTTATTTATTTGATTTATTGTTTCATTCGTATGTAAATAAGCACCTTACATTAAATATAGTAAATTATATTTAAAAAAAACCTGTCCTAAAATAATGATGTGGTATCAGGGCTTATGAAGAAAGCAAATTTCCCTGCTGCCAAAGTCAATTTTACCATTAAATTGATGGATTGTTAATTTAAGGAACACTGTTTTCGGAAAATATTTGGGAAGCTTTTCAATATTTTTGAAATCTTCAATCATACGGTGGTCATTGTAAATATATTCTTTAACTTCGCGTAAACACACCAAATAAAAAATGTTGCTAATATCGGCTTATTACTTATTTTTAGCTTAATTAAAATGTATCAATAATTATTTTACCAATCAAAAAAACAGATATGAAAAAGTCCTTTTATTTTATTGCAGTATTATTTTTAATTTTTTCTTCTTGCAAAGTTGAAAAACCGTCAAATGATTTAATTGAAGCGCCTGTTGCGAAAAAAAATCCGAAATCATTAACCATTCATAATGACACCAGAACTGATGATTATTTTTGGATGCGTTTAAGTGACGAACAAAAAAACGCTAAAACTCCCGACGCACAAACCCAAGATGTTTTAAACTATTTAAATGCCGAGAATGACTATTTAAATAAAACAATGAAACATACCGAAGCGTTTCAGTTAAAATTATACCATGAAATTATAGGCCGCATAAAAAAAGATGATCAGTCGGTACCGGTAAAAGATAATGGATATGCCTATTATACCCGTTTTGAAGAAGGTGGTGATTACGCTTTGTATTGCAGAAAAAAAATTGATGGCGAAGGAAAGGAAGAAATTATGTTGAACGGGCCGGCAATGGCAAAAGGTTATGCCTATTACGGCATTGGAGGTCAGGCTGTAAGTCCGGATAATAAATTATTGGCCTATGGCATTGACACTGTTTCAAGACGCAACTATACCATCTACTTTAAAAGTTTAGCATCGGGCGAAATGTTAACCGATAAATTAAGCAACACCAGCGGAGGCGTAACCTGGGCAAACGATAATAAAACCGTTTTTTATACCACTAAGGATCCTGAGACACTGCGTACCAATAAAATATATAAACATGTACTGGGAACAGACCAGTCTGAAGATGTACTGGTATATGAGGAAAAAGACGAAACTTTCAGTTGCTATGTTTTTAAGAGCAAATCAAAAGCATTTTTAATGATTGGAAGCTCTCAAACGCTTACGACGGAATTTCAATATTTGGATGCCAATACGCCAAATGGCACTTGGAAAATGATACAACCAAGAGTAAGAGGATTGGAATACCAACCTGATCACTTTGGTGACCACTTTTACATCAGAACCAATTTAAACGCTAAAAATTTCCGTTTGGTAAAAACGCCGGTTAAAGCCACTTTAAAAGAAAATTGGGAAGATGTCATACCGCATAGAGACAATGTTTTTTTGCAGGATTTTGATCTTTTTAAAAATTATTTGGTTGTAGGTGAACGATTGAACGGATTAAGAACAATTCGCATTATGAATTGGGGTGGTGATGATCATTACATCAAGTTTAATGACCCTGCTTACCTGGCTTATTCAAATTCCAATTTAGATTTTAACACGGATGTGTTACGGTATAATTATTCATCGCTTACCACGCCAAACAGTACTTATGAGTACAATATGAAAACAAAAGAACAAGTATTGCTAAAGCAGGATGAGGTTTTAGATGCTGGTTTTTCAACGGCTAATTATACGTCAGAACGCTTATATGCCACTGCAAAAGACGGCACAAAAATTCCGATTTCCCTGGTCTACAAAAAGGGGATTGAAAAAAGTGCGGCAACCCCATTTTTGCTTTATGCTTATGGTTCCTATGGCAGCAGCACCGAACCAACTTTTGATTCGGGCAGGTTAAGTTTGCTGGACAGGGGTTTTGTGTATGCCATTGCGCACATAAGAGGCGGTCAGGAAATGGGAAGAGATTGGTATGAACAAGGTAAATTATTAAATAAGAAAAATACGTTTACTGATTTTATTGAAGCAGGTGAATTTTTGGTAAATAAAGGATATACCAGCAGCAAACATTTATATGCCATGGGAGGAAGTGCCGGC
>JAWOHJ010000116.1:0-4479 GCA_046485225.1 Lutibacter sp.
TCCGCCATCTGCAATAACTTTTGCTGCGGATGTTCCTATTCTTGTAACGCCCATTTTTACCATTTTCACGGCATCATCATAGTTTCTTACGCCTCCGGCAGCTTTTGCCTGTAATGGTTTTGAATTTTCAACAATCAATTCCATCGCTTCAAAAGTGGCACCGTTTGGTTTGCCTTCTTCTGTTTTAAAAAATCCTGTAGATGATTTCACAAAAATATTTTGTGCATTTTCCTGACCAAAATTATCAAGTACCACATCACGAATCAATTGTGATAAACCTACAATTTCATCATTGGTAAGTGCTGCGATTTCTATGATCCATTTCACAACTTTATCATTGTCCAAGCCCAATTTTGTTCCTTTAAAAACTTCCGACTTCACCAGATTGATTTTCCCTTCTTTAAAAGCCTGATAATTCACCACATAGTCCAATTCGTCGGCATCATCATCAATTGCTTGTTGTGCTTCAGCTAATTTTTTAGAAGTTTCATAAGTACCTTCGTGAAATCCGATTACGGTTCCAATTAAAGTATCTGAATTTGCGTTTTTCACCATTTTACGTGCCATAGCAACAAATTCCGGACGAATCATCGCAAGCTTAAAATTGTTTTCAATCGCCTCGCTCACAAGTTCTTTTACTTTGTTTTCGGTTTCGATTTCAGAAATACCGGCTTGATCGGCTGTTTTTAAATAGGTTGAATCTAAATATTGATTGATGTTCATTGTTTTATATTATTTTACGAAAATACTAATTTACTTAACAAACTGCCCAAATAATAACCATTACTTACAAAAAATCCCGCAATTGCGGGATTTTTAGAATCTAACTGATTTTATTCAACCTTAAAAACAATCGGCAATCCATATTTTACGCCAACAGGTCGGCCACGTTGCATTCCCGGCGTCATTTTTGGCAATAAATTAATCACTCTTATCGCTTCTTCCTGCAATTTTTTATGTGGGGCTCTTGCATTTATGTCGGTAATATTTCCATGCTTGTCAATTTTAAAAACCACGAAAATTTTTTGGATGCTTCCCGGTGTCAAACCCAAATCGGAAGCAAGTTCTATATTGAATTTTTCTGCAACAAACTTCGCAATTTGATCAGAAAAACAAGCCCTAAGTTCACTATTGCTACCCCTACATCCCGGATAAATAGGCACATTTTCAATGACTATAAATGCAACATCCTCAACAACTTCTTCTTCATCAACCACTGCTACCATTTCTTTCGGCGCGGTAACACTAACGGCATCAAGCTGATTGCTTTCGGTAGATTCTATCACTGTTTCTTTAATATCAACATCATCTTCCACTTTTAATATTTTTTCAGGAAGTGCCACTTTGGTTTCGGGCTTCACCTCTACCTCTATTGGTTTCACTTCAATCAATTTTTCATTATCTTCAATATTTAGTAGTGTTCCAATTATTTCTTTGACGTCTCGAGGATAAGATTTTAATGTTAAAAATTCATAAACGAGGAATAACGAAAACACAAAACTCAATTGTATTAAAATTTTAGAGTAATTTTCTAATTTTGCGCTGGGATATTTTTTGACTTGCATGAGAACATTGTTAAATGTTAAACAAGAATAATTCTAAAAAACTGTTAAAACAGTGTAATTTATAATGCAAGAAATTTATACACAAGAAAACTTAATAGCAGCAATATCTTGCAAGGTATTTATCACATTAAAGTTACAAATTTTTTAACTTTAATACAATTTTTTATCCGTAAAAAACAGTTACTTAAGTAGCCGATTGAAATTACATTTTACAGTAATGAAATAAACAGCTAAAACTTTGTTTACTTTTGCAAAATGATAATTACCGACACACACACGCATTTGTATAGTGAACAATTTAATGCCGACAGAAATGATATGATTCATCGTGCTATTAACGCCGGAGTTTCCCGTTTTTTTGTTCCCGCCATTGATTCAACCTATTTAAATGCGATGTTGAATTTAGAGCAATCTTTTCCCGAAAATATTTTTTTAATGATGGGTTTGCACCCTACGCACGTAAAAGAAAATTTTGAAGAAGAATTGGCTTTTGTAAAACATTGGCTCGATAAAAGAAATTTTTATGCTGTTGGCGAAATAGGCATCGATTTGTTTTGGGACAAAACCTTGCTGAAACAGCAACAAATTGCTTTCAAAACCCAAATTGCCTGGGCAAAAGAAAAAAATATGCCCATCGTAATTCATTGCCGAGATGCTTTTGATGAAATTTTTGAAATCCTAGAAGAAGTAAAAGACGACCAGCTTTTTGGCATTTTTCATTGTTTCACCGGAAACTTAGAACAGGCAAAAAAAGCAATTTCCTTCAATATGAAATTGGGAATTGGCGGTGTGGTTACCTTTAAAAACGGAAAAATAGACCAGTTTTTAAATGAAATTCCTCTAGAACATATCGTTTTGGAAACGGATGCGCCATATTTGGCACCAGCGCCTTTTAGAGGAAAAAGAAACGAAAGCAGTTATATTACAAATGTATTGGATAAATTGGCAGAAATTTATAACCTGACTTCAGAAGAAATTGCTGAAATAACCACGCAAAACTCAAAAAACGTTTTTGGAATCTAGTCAAACCACTTATTATAAAACGCCCATTGGAACCGCAAAAATTGTGGGTGATGAAAACGGCATCAGCGCTATAAATGTGTTGGATGATGCCTTGGAAACATCAGCAGAAATTCCTGAAGTTTTAAAGGATTGCGTGCTGCAATTGGATGAATACTTTAACGGCACGCGAAAACAATTCAATTTAAAACTGAACCCACAAGGAACCGATTTTCAAAAACGTGTTTGGAATGAATTGTTGCTGGTTCCTTTTGGAAAAACAAGAACTTATTTGGAACAGTCCAAACTATTGGGCGATGTAAAAGCCATCAGGGCAGTGGCTTCAGCAAACGGAAAAAACCCAATTTGGATTATCATTCCCTGCCACAGAATAATTGGAAGCAACGGCTCGTTAACTGGTTATGCCGGAGGTATCTGGCGTAAAAAATGGTTATTGGAACACGAAAATCCTTCAATACAGCATTCATTATTTTAAATTTTTAGTGATTTATTTTAATTTTTGATACTATATTTGATCTTGAATTTAAAATTTAACCTGTGAAAAAAATTACTTTATCAGCGCTGTTATTAATCATCAGCATCTCTCTTTTTGGGCAAGAAAATGAAATAAAACGAAATGAACTGAAAATCAACATGTCCAATTTAATTGGCTTTAAGTGGTTTGATGTTGCCTATGAACGCCTTTTAAATGAAGAATCTTCCATTGGCGTTGGAACTCTTTTTAGCTTAGACAATGAAAATGAAGGTTTGGATGAATACCGAACTTTTTCCATAACACCTTATTACCGACAGTTTTTCTCGAGCAAATATGCAGAGGGATTTTTTGTGGAAGCCTTTACCATGCTACATTCCGGAACAAACTACGATTACATTTATGACCCATATGTAAATCAAGATGCTACCGAAAGTAAATACACCGATTTTGCTGTTGGGATTTCCGTTGGCGGAAAATGGGTTACCAAAAGAGGTTTTGTGGCTGAAGTTTATGCAGGAATTGGAAGGGATTTGTTAGATCAAAGTGACATGGAAGTTGTAGGTCGCGGTGGAGTTTCTATCGGTTACCGATTTCAATAACATACTATAAATAAGAAGCTGTTAAATAGCTAATTTTCGTCAACCTGAACTTGTTTCAGGTTCTCATATTGGTAAATATTCACTATGATAAGATTCTAAACAAGTTCAGAATGACGGATTTTAAAACTACTTCAACAGCTTCTTTTTTTAAAATAATTTTTCAACTTACATTTTCATCAACCATTTTTTAACATCAACTTCTTCTTTAATAATGTCACGAAGTTCCGATATTTTCACACGATTTTGCGCCATAGTATCTCTGTAACGAATGGTTACGGTGTCATTTTCTAAGGTTTCATGGTCAACGGTAATGCAAAATGGCGTTCCAACGGCATCTTGCCTTCTGTATCTTCGGCCCACGGCATCTTTTTCATCATAATCCACACTAAAATCCCATTTTAAATCGTCCATAATTTTACGGGCAATTTCTGGTAAACCGTCTTTTTTAACCAATGGCAAAATAGCTGCTTTAGTTGGCGCCAACACTGCAGGCAACCTTAAAACGGTTCTTGTAGTTCCGTTTTCCAATTCCTCTTCTTGCAATGAATGGGAAAAAACTGCCAAAAACATGCGATCCAATCCAACCGAAGTTTCCACCACATAAGGCACGTAATGTTCATTGAGTTCAGGATCAAAATACTGTAATTTCTTTCCCGAGAATTTTTCGTGGCTCGATAAATCAAAATCGGTTCGCGAAAGATTCGTTCAGTATGATGACAAAACAAAGGAACAAATAGGTGGGGGGAAGGAGGAGTGCGCATGAGGCGAAGGGGGCGAGTTGGGCGAGGGGTGGCATGGGCGGTCGCTTGAGTTGAACGCG
>JAWOHJ010000163.1:0-9060 GCA_046485225.1 Lutibacter sp.
CTATCGCCCACTTTAATAGTATCTCCAACTTTTACGTCGATGGACAAAATAACACCTGGAATGGGTGCTAAAATTTTAGTTTTTCCCGAACCTGGATTTACCTTAAATGGTTCTATTGGTTTTCTTGACTTCGCCAGCACCAGTGTAGGTGTTTTTGGTTTTGCCATTACATCTTTCATTTTTACGGAATAAGAAGTTCCGTTCACTTCCAATTCTATGATGTCTTCTTCGTGTGAAATAATTTTAACGATGTAATTATTTTCGTGTATTCTAAATTTAAAATTTTTCATTGTGCTTGTAGTTTCTTGTTGCAAAGATTATTTTTAAACAATCTGCCAACAAATAATCCATAATCCGTTATAGTCTGTTTTGTGTACCGTATATTTTTGAACTCCAAGGCGAGTATAATTTCCGCGCTTGCTTGATGGTCAATATTCCATTTTCAGTATCGTGTTTTTCATGAAGATACAAGTGAATGGCCGTTGCGATGGCGGCGGCAATTTCTCCGGTAAATTTTTCATCAGCGGAAACTGAAATGTCTTTTATTTTTCTGTCTCTGCCCTTAGTGATTATTTTATACACATATAGCAAAATAGGTACGCCATATTTAAAAAATAAAGATAAGATGATCAGTGAGCTAAAAACAATAAGCAATCCGGTAATCAAAATAACGTAACCTTCGCTTAATTTATCTATTTCTACGAGTTGAGGTATCATTATAAAGGGATGTTTGAGTGTTTTTTAGGCGGATTTACTTCTTTTTTGTTGGCAAGCAATTCCAAAGCCCTGATAATTCTGAAACGCGTATTTCTTGGTTCAATGACATCATCAATAAAACCATATTTCGCGGCTACATAAGGATTTGCGAATTTAACAGTGTACTCTTCTTCCTTTTTCTCAATGTACAGTTGTTTTTCATCCGCATCCTCTATTTTTCTAATATTGGATCCTTCCAATACTTCTACAGCACCTTTGGCACCCATTACGGCAATTTCTGCAGTTGGCCAGGCATAATTTAAATCGCCGCGCAATTGTTTACAGCTCATCACATCGTGAGCGCCACCATAAGATTTGCGCAGTGTAATGGTCACTTTTGGAACGGTTGCTTCACCGTATGCAAACAATAATTTTGCACCGTGAAGAATAATACCGCCATATTCTTGTCCGGTTCCGGGTAAAAATCCGGGAACATCAACCAAGGTTACAATCGGGATATTGAAGGCGTCACAAAAACGAACAAAACGAGCCGCTTTTCTTGAAGATTCACAATCTAAAACGCCAGCGTAATATTTTGGCTGATTCCCCACAATACCAACAGAACGGCCATTGAATCTTGCAAATCCGACAACAATATTACGGGCATAGTTTCTGTGTACTTCCAAAAATTCGGCATTGTCGGTGATTGTCGTAATCACATCAAGGATATCATAAGGCTGGTTCGGATTTTCAGGAATAATTTCATTCAATAAATCTTCCAGTCTGTCAATTGGGTCGTCACAGATAAGACTTGGCGGTTCTTCCAGATTGTTTGATGGCAGGTAACTGATCAGTTTTCTGATGAGCAGCAGATTTTCTTCGTCATTCTCAGCAAGAAAATGTGAAACACCCGATTTTGTGGAATGAATTTGAGCGCCTCCCAATTCTTCGGCACTTACAATCTCTCCTGTGACTGCCTGTACCACTTTTGGACCGGTAACAAACATATAACTTGTTTTGTCGGTCATAATGGTAAAATCAGTCAATGCCGGAGAATAAACAGCTCCACCGGCACAAGGTCCTAAAATGGAAGAAATTTGCGGAATCACGCCAGATGCCATAATGTTTCTTTGGAAAATTTCGGCATAACCGGCCAAAGATCTTACACCTTCCTGAATACGGGCTCCGCCACTGTCGTTTAATCCAATTACGGGAACGCCAATTTTCATGGCCATATCCATAATTTTGCATATTTTCAACGCGTATGTTTCTGATAACGATCCTCCAAAAACGGTGAAATCTTGCGAGAACACATAAACAATTCTGCCGTCAATAGTTCCGTGCCCGGTAATAACGCCATCAGAAAGATAAATTTCTTTATCAAGTCCAAATGATTTTGTTCTGTGGGTCACAAACATATCAAATTCTTCAAAACTGTTTTCGTCCAAGAGAATGTCTATTCGTTCGCGTGCGGTTAATTTTCCTTTTGCATGTTGCGCTTCAATGCGTTTTTCGCCTCCACCCAGTTTTGCTTCAACTCTTTTTGCAATGAGTTCGTTAATTTTATCTTGATTTGCCATTAGTATATAATTTTCTTGCTTTTTATGCGAATTGTAATTTTCATAACCATTTATTTTTAATGGTTATGAATGAGATTATTTTTGTTTAGAACAAAGTTCTGTAAGCACACCGTGGGTCGATTTTGGATGCAGAAAACCAATGTTCAGTCCTTCAGCGCCTTTGCGCGATTCCTTGTCCACAAGCACAGCACCACGCTGTTCAGCCAATTTCAATGCTTCAGTTGCATTATCAACAGCAAACGCAATATGGTGAATGCCTTGACCTTTTTTAGCGATGAATTTGCCAATAGGCCCATCAGGCGAAGTGCTTTCCAGCAATTCAATTTTTGTGTTACCTACCATGAAAAAGGCGGTTTTCACCTTTTGGTCAACAACCTCTTCTATCGCATAGCATTTTAATCCCAATACTTCTTCATAGTATTTAATGGATTCTTCTAGGTTGTCTACTGCTATTCCAATGTGTTCTATTTGTGAAATATTCATTAATACGGGTGTTTTAGAAGTTAAATTTTAATTAATCCCAAAATTATGGGTTGATTTTTGAAGTATCCTAAATTGTTCCGTAAATTTAATTAATACTTAAAGTAAAAAAGATGACAGATATCATATATTTGATTTATCTGCTAAAACGTTTTAGCTTTTTAAGGTATTAATTATCAGTAAGTTAATTTTTTTTGATGGTTTGGTTCTTTTAGGCAATTTTAGCGCCAAATAGATGAAGTTAAGAAGGATTGTTAAAAAAGAAAGCCCAGAAATTAATTTCTGGGCTTTGTTAAAGAGGGTAAATTATTGATTATACAGTATCATATTTTATCTGTAAATTCTTTAACATACTGTCTGAAATTTTCTGCAGATCAAATTGATGTTTCCATCCCCAATCTTTTCTGGCTTGGGAATCATCAATGCTGCTTGGCCAGCTGTCGGCAATGCTTTGTCTGAAATCTGCATGGTAAGAAATGTCAAATTTTGGAATGAAATTTTTAATTTCTTCTGCAATTTCTTTTGGGGTGAAACTGATTGCCGCCAAATTGTAGGATGATCTTATTTTTATATGTTCAACAGGTGCATTCATTATTTTTAAGGTGGCATCAATGGCATCGTCCATATACATCATAGGCAATTTGGTGTCTTTATTCAAAAATGAATCGTAATTTCCATCTTGTAAAGCTTTATGGTAAATTTCAATGGCATAATCGGTTGTTCCGCCGCCCGGACTCGTTTTCCAGCTGATGATTCCCGGATAGCGAATGCTTCTTACGTCTACACCAAATTTATTGAAGTAATATTCGCACCAGCGTTCACCGGCCAATTTACTTATTCCATAAACGGTAGTAGGCGCCATCACGGTTTGTTGGGGCGTATTTTCCTTTGGTGTTGTTGGTCCGAATACAGCGATAGAGCTGGGCCAGAATACTTTTTTAATTTTTCCTTCTTTCGCTAAATTAAGTACATTAAAAAGCGAGTTCATATTGAGTTCCCAAGCTTTTGCAGGAAATTTTTCACCGGTTGCAGAAAGCATGGCTGCCATTAAATACACTTCATTAATCGCATATTTATCAATAACAGCTGCAATTTGATTGTAATCCAACGCATTGATAAATTCAAAAGGTCCCGATTGCATTAATTCTTCGCTTCCTTCGCTGATGTCTGAGGCAATTACAGCATTTTTACCAAGATTTTCACGTAATTTTAATGTCAGTTCCGAGCCAATTTGTCCGCAAGCGCCAATAATTAATATGCTTTTATCCATAGAGTCAATATCCTTATTATTAAGATAACAAATATACTGAAAATTAAAATTTCAGTTTATTTCGAATTGTTTTTTATCAAATTATTAATTTTTATTTAAAATAGTGTAATAATTAGTATTTTTGACGCTAAGAAGTTTTACAATGAAGTACATAATCCCTTTTTTATTAATTATTTTACTGACAGGTTTCTCTTGCAATAAAAATAAAGATGCGCAGGAAGTCTCAGAAAAATCCGATTCGCTTAAAGTGGATGAAAATTATATTGAAAACAGGATTGGTGAAACGTTAATTCCGGAGGCAAAAGCTGAAATTGACAATTGGAAAGAATATCAGCTTGTTGATGAATTGTTGTTGAAATATTATAGCATCAGCACTTTGGAAGCGCTCAGCAACGCTGATGAGCTTTCCCGATTGGTGAAGATGATGAAAGATTCCATAAAGATTGAGAAGTTAAAACAACCGAATATTATAGCGCGTATCAATGTGTTGGAAAATGAAACCTTGCGGTTGGCCGATATGGCTGCGATTCCTTCCATCACAAAAGATGAAGTGAAAGACGAAGTGGGCGATATTGTGGCACTGTATAGTGCGTTTAATGCAAAAATAAACACCATTTATAAGTCGGAAAGTCTTCAAAATATGTTGGAGGTTGATACGGAAGTACCAATAGATCTTCAGCAAACAAATACGCCGCCGCCATACTTATATATGGATCGTACAAAGTTATTAAAAAACACCAACGAAAGGCAATGACAAAAATAATTTATATGCTTATTTTCATGGTGGTTTTTTCATCCTGTGAAAATAAAAAAACCAATGCTGAAAATGCCAATGGCGCTTCTGAAAAAGAAACTGTAAATAAAACGTTAGATGCGTGGCATAAAAGTGCTTCTGAGGCCGAATTTGATTCTTATTTTGATTCTATGGGTAAAGCAAGTGTTTTTATTGGAACAGATGCTTCAGAAAATTGGAAAAAAAAGGACTTTAAAGCATTTAGTAAACCATTTTTTGACAGGGGTGAAGCTTGGGATTTTAAATCGCTTGAACGCAATGTTTATATTTCTGCTGCCGGAAAGACCGCTTGGTTTGATGAGCTTTTAGATACCTGGATGGGTGTTTGCCGAGGATCGGGCGTTTTGGTTAAAACTGAAGACGGTTGGAAAATTGAACATTATGTGCTTTCTGTAACCATCCCAAATGCAGATATTGATGCGGTTATTGCAATAAAAAAAGAAAGGGATTCTATAATATTGGCAAGGTTAAGAAAGTAAAAAACATTTTCATTTAATGAAGCCGTTCATTACTTCATAAATAAATTCGGATTCATAGCCTTTTGAACTCAAATAACCGACCAGCTTGCTTCTTTTTTTAAAAGCATTCGGTTCTTTAATTAATGCCCATTTTTTTTCTGCAACTTTTTGTATCGTCTTTAAATAATCAGCTTCATCAATTTCTTTTAAGGCTGTTTTTATGTTGTAAGGTGAAACATTCCTGAATTTCAGTTCATTTACAATCTTAATTCTACCCCAGTTTTTTATGGAGAATTTTCCTCTTGCAAAAGCTTTTGAAAAACGTTCTTCATTCAAAAAATTGTGCTGTAACAAATGAAGGATTATTTTTTCTTTAGCCTCGGGAATCATATGTAAATCGTACAGTTTTTGCTCAACTTCCTTGTGGCAGCGCTCCTGATAGGCGCAAAAGTTTTCCATCAACTTTGTCGCCTCATCTACAGTATATGATTTTTCATTTTTCATTCCATACAAATTAAATAAAAAAAGCGACTCTGTTCGAATCGCTTTTAATTAAATTACTGATTTCTGTTGAGCCTAAACTTTAAGTTGTTCAGCAACAAATACATTACAGGTACAATTACCAATGTTAAGAAAGTGGCAAAGGTTAACCCAAAAATTATGGTCCAGGACATAGGTCCCCAAAAAGCCACGTTTTCACCGCCTATGTAAAATTCGGGGTCAAATTCGGTAAAGAGCGTCATAAAATTGATGTTAATTCCAATAGCTAAAGGCAATAATCCTAAAATGGTGGTAATTGCAGTTAACAAAACGGGTCTCAAACGTGTTTTACCTCCTTCAACAATACTTTCATAAATAATCTCTTTGGTCAATTTTCCTGCCGATATTCCTTCTTCCAATCGTTTACGAACCATAATTAAATTGGTATAATCAATGAGCACAATGGCATTGTTTACCACAATACCGGCCAATGATATGATTCCAATCATAGTCATCATAATCACAAATTCCATTCTAAAGACAATCAACCCAAGCAATACACCAATTAAACTTAGCATAACCGTTAATGAAATGATAATTGGGGTTGAGGTTGAATTAAATTGTGCCACCAATATTAAGAAAATGAAAAATACTGCAATGAGCAATGCTTTGCTTAAAAAGGCCATTTCTTCCGCTTGTTTTTCTTGTTCACCGGTAAAAGAAATGCTGATGTTTTTAGGCAAATCATATTTTTCTATCACTTGTTTAATTTGGTCATTAATTTCTGTGGCATTATAACCTTCCAATACATTTGAAGCAATGGTAATTACCCTGTCTAAGTCTTTTCGTTTAACGGCACTAAAAGTAGAAGAGGCTTCTGTATGCGCCATAGCCGAGATAGGCACCTGAACAATTTTACCGCTGCTTTGATCTCTAAAGGTAATTTTTTGGTTGATCAAAGCTTCTTTGTCATAACGATACTTATCCGTTAACCTCATATTTATCGGGTAATCATCTTCGCCATCTTTAAAGGTCGAAATTTCTTTCCCAAACAAGGATGTTCTTAGCGCATCACCAATTTGTCCTGTTGAAACATTCAACCGGCGTGCTTTTTGGCGGTCAATGACAATAGGCAATTCAGGTTTTCCTTGTTCCACATCTAATTTTAATTCTTCAATACCTAAAATATTTTTATTTTTAATAAATTGTTTAATGTCTTCGGAAGTGGCCAATAATTGTTCATAATCTTCGCCTGAAACTTCAATATTGATTGGCGCTCCGGCTGGCGGCCCGTTGGCTGGTCTGTCAACAATAATATCAACTCCCGGAACATCCTTCAATAACGTACGGATTTCAATTAAAACATCTTCGGTATTGATGTCGCCTCGTTCAATAAATTTAACAAAATCTACTGTGACGCGAGCTTTATTGGGCGTTGTACCGCCGTCTTGTCCACGATTTGGGTCGCTGGTTCCTTCACCAACCTGACCAATTACCGAAGTAATTAAAACGTTTTTGCCATCAACTTCATATTTTTTTAAATGATTCTGAATTTTATTTTCAACATCTATAGAGAGTTTGTTGGTGACTTCAATATCGGTTCCAATTGGATATTCCAAGTAAACATAAACTTGTTTTGGCGGTGTTTCCGGAAAGAAAAGTATTTTTGGAGGAAATGCCCTAAAAAGCAAAACAGCAACAATCAACAAGCCAAATGTTCCTGCAAAGAACCATTTTGGTCTATTTCTCCGCAAGGCATATTGCAAAGTCTTTTCATAAAAACTCTCTAATTTTGGCAGAAATTTATTTTGAAACCATGCGGTGGCAGGCCCTAAATATTTGGTGTTTATAACGCGAAGCAATCCGGCAACTACCAACAATAATCCGATAGCGTTTAATCCTTTTATAGCTAAAATTAGTCCGGCAATAATTAAAATAACTCCGATAAAAAATAAACCGGCACTAAAAATCACTATTTTTTTAAAATTGACTTCATCTTCCTTTATTTTCATATAAACTGAAGTCAACATTGGATTTATCACCAAAGCAACAAATAGGGATGACAATAAAACAATGATGAGTGTAATGGGTAAATAGCGCATAAATTCACCCATCATTCCCGGCCAGAAAGCCAAAGGAAAAAAGGCAGCGAGCGTTGTTGCTGTTGATGCAATAATAGGCATTGCAACCTCTCCAACACCGTATTTTGCGGCATCAATTTTTGAGTAGCCTTCATCTAACAGACGGTAAATATTTTCGACCACCACAATCCCGTTATCCACCAGCATTCCCAAAGCAATTACCAAAGAAAATAAGACCATGGTATTTAGCGTTACGCCTAAAGCATTTAGCACGATAAACGACATAAACATGGACAAAGGAATTGCAATTCCTACAAAAAGGGCATTTCTTATTCCGAGAAAGAAAAGCAACACCACAACCACTAAAATAATTCCTAAAATGATGCTGTTTTCCAAATCGGCAACCATGGTTTTGGTGTCGTTGGTTTGGTCGTTGGTTTTAGAAATGTTTAAGTTGGAAGGAAAATAGCTTTCTTTGGCTTTGGCAATAATCACATCAATTTGGGTTGAAGCGTTTATGAGGTTTTCGCCGCCACGTTTTGTGACATCCAACATCACTACAGGTTGCGAAAATTCACGGGCGTAGCTTTGTTTTTCCTGTTCTTTAAAAGTTACTGTTGCAATATCGCGCAAGTAAACTATTTCTTCATTTTCCTGTTTTATAATAATGTCTGCAATTTCATTGGCCGATTTAAATTCACCAAGCACTCTCACATTTCTGCGTATGCCGTTTTCCAGTAAATCACCGCCCGAAACCGTCATATTTTCATTTTGAATGGCTTGGGCAATGTCATTAAAGCTGATTTGGGAAATTTCCATTTTGTATAAATCAACGCTAATTTCTATTTCTTTATCTTGGATTCCACGGATTTCAACCTTTGAAATTTCAGGAACTTTTTCAATTTCATCTTCCAGATATTCACCGTATTCTTTCAATTCTTCCATGGAAAAATCACCCGATAAATTAATGTTCATGATGGGCATTAATTCGGCGAAGTTTAATTCATTAACGGTAGGGTCGGAAGGCAAATCTTTAGGAAAATCTTTGTCCGATGTTGCGGCATCACCTTTATCTTTTACTTTTCGCAAAGCTTACGTAGGGGTAACGCTAAAATCAAAAGTGATTTTTATGGATGAAAATCCTTCGATAGAAGTGGAAGTGATTTCATCAACGCCGGAGATTCCGTTGATTTCTTTTTCGAGCGGACGCGTAATTAATTTT
>JAWOHJ010000207.1:0-11881 GCA_046485225.1 Lutibacter sp.
TTCCGAACCCTTCGCATTTGGAAACTGTTGGTCCGGTGGTACAAGGGATTTCTCGCGCCAAAATAGACAATGATTACAATGGAGACGATTCAAAATTGCTCCCAATTATTGTTCACGGTGATGCCGCAATCGCTGCGCAAGGCGTTGTTTATGAAGTGATACAAATGAGCCAATTATCTGGTTATTCAACCGGAGGAACTATCCATATTGTGGTGAACAATCAAATCGGTTTTACCACAAATTATTTGGATGCGCGCTCAAGCACTTATTGTACAGATATTGCAAAAGTAACCTTGTCGCCTGTATTGCACGTAAATGCAGATGATGTAGAAGCGGTAACACATGCCATAGAAATTGCAATGAATTTTAGAATGCAATTCAAAAGAGATATTTTTATTGACTTGCTTGGTTACCGGAAATACGGACATAATGAGGGTGATGAGCCACGTTTTACGCAGCCAAAATTATACAAAGCCATTGCAAAACACCCAAATCCAAGAGATATTTACGCGCAAAAACTGATTGCCGAAGGAATTATTGATGATGCTTATTTAAATAAATCAATTGCCGAATTTAAAGACTTATTGGAAGAAGAATACCTGCATTCAAAAGAGGTTGAAACTTCAAAAGTAAGGGAATTTATGCAAGAAACCTGGGTAGATTTTACCCGAAGAGGTTTGGGAGCGATGTTAGTTTCCGAAAAAACCGCTTACCCAAAATCGAAACTGAAAGACATCGCTAAAATTGTTTCCACAGTTCCAAAAGGCATTAAATTTTTGCGTAAAGCGGAAAAGATTTTGCTTGACAGACACCAAATGGTTTTTGAAAATGACAGAATCGATTGGGGAATGGGCGAAACTTTAGCTTATGGAACGTTGCTTCAGGAGGGATTCGATATTCGAATTTCCGGCCAGGATGTGGAACGGGGAACATTTAGCCACCGCCACGCCATTTTGCGCGATGAAATTTCCGAAGAGCGCATCAATCTCTTAAATATGATTGACGACAACCAAGGAAAAATGAATATTTACAATTCCTTACTGTCGGAATACGGCGTGCTTGGTTTTGATTATGGTTATGCCATGGCAAATCCAAACACTTTGACCATTTGGGAAGCCCAGTTTGGGGATTTCAGCAACGGGGCACAAATTATTTTCGATCAATATATGTCGGCCGCAGAAGATAAATGGAAATTGCAAAACGGAATTGTCGTGTTATTACCGCACGGTTACGAAGGACAAGGATCTGAGCATTCATCGGCCCGTATGGAGCGTTTTCTGCAATTGTGCGCCATAGACAATATGATTTTGGCCGATTGCACCACGCCGGCAAATTTTTTCCATCTGTTGCGTCGTCAAATGAAACGCGATTACCGGAAACCGCTAATTGTGTTTACGCCAAAAAGTTTGCTCCGCCATCCTGCAGCAACTTCATCATTGGATGAATTTTCCAACGGAAATTTTCAGGAAGTCATTGATGATGTTATCGACAAAAAAAATGTCACCAAATTGGTGTTTTGTACCGGTAAATTCTATTATGATTTATTGGCTGAACGCACTTTGCTAGATAGAAACGATGTGGCGCTGGTAAGAATTGAACAGCTTTTCCCTTTGCATTTAGAAAAACTGCAACAGGTCATTGACAGTTATCCAAACGTGAAAAAATATGTTTGGGCACAGGAAGAACCTGAAAATATGGGTGCTTGGAGCTTTATGCTGCAACGTTTCAGACTGGTGAATTTGGAAGTGGCATCGCAAGGATTTCATGCGGTTCCTGCAGCAGGTTCCTCAGCACGCTTTAAACGAAGACACCAACGCGTTATTGATAAAGTATTCGAAAACTAACAACTAAAATAAGCTTTAAATTCTTTTCTTCGGAAGGAATTTAAGTCAGAAAAAAGATAAAAAAATTAAAGAGATGATTTTAGAAATGAAAGTTCCCTCACCGGGAGAATCTATCACAGAAGTAGAAATTGCAGCCTGGCTTGTTAAAGATGGGGATTATGTTGAAAAAGACCAGCCCATTGCAGAAGTGGATTCCGACAAAGCGACCCTTGAATTGCCTGCGGAAGAAAGCGGCATTATTACGTTGAAGGCCGAAGAAGGCGACACCGTAAGAGTTGGTTCGGTTGTTTGTTTAATCGATTTGGAAGGCAAAAAACCAGCTGACGGAAAACAAACTGCAGTAAGCAGTGAAAAACCATCAGAAAAAATTGAAGAAAAGCAAGCTGAAAAACCTGTTGCGGCAAGTGTTGTTGAGAAAACGTATGCAAGCGGCGCAGCTTCTCCTGCAGCAAAAAAAATATTGACCGAAAAAGGAATTGCAGCTTCTGAAGTTACAGGAACCGGCAAAGATGGCAGAATCACAAAAGACGATGCCGTTAACGCAGTGCCAAGTATGGGAACACCAGCCGGCGGATCACGAGGCAGCGAGCGTTTAAAACTTTCTATGCTTCGCAGAAAAGTGGCTGAACGTTTGGTTGCGGTAAAAAATGAAACTGCCATGCTTACCACTTTTAATGAAGTGGATATGAAACCTATTTTCGACTTGAGAAACGACTATAAAGATGCGTTTAAAGAGAAACACAATGTTGGCTTAGGATTTATGAGTTTCTTTACCCTGGCTGTTGTAAGAGCCTTAAAATTGTTTCCTGATGTGAATTCCATGTTGGATGGCGATTATAAAATTTTGCACGATTTTATGGATATTTCCATTGCTGTTTCCGGTCCGAAAGGCTTGATGGTTCCGGTCATCAGAAATGCAGAAAATCTTTCTTTCAGAGGCGTGGAAAATGAAGTAAAACGGTTGGCATTAAGAGCAAGAGACGGACAAATAACAGTTGATGAAATGACCGGAGGCACTTTTACCATTACCAACGGCGGCGTTTTTGGTTCTATGTTGTCAACACCAATTCTAAATCCGCCACAAAGTGGAATTTTAGGAATGCACAACATTGTAGAAAGACCCGTTGCTGTTAAAGGCGAAGTGGTAATCAGACCAATTATGTTTGTTGCATTGTCATACGACCACAGAGTTATTGACGGAAGAGAATCTGTTGGGTTTTTGGTTGCCGTTAAAGAAGCACTGGAAAATCCTATCGAAATTTTGATGGACAACAATCCTAAAAAAGCATTGGAATTGTAAATTTTACAAAATATTGAATTGAAAAAACCGGGCGAACTGCCTGGTTTTTTTATATTTTAAATTCTTAAAGCCCAACTCATTATCGGTCTTTTAAAACTTATACACCAACTTTTTTAGATACAAACTTTTCGTTTCGTAATTAATGATGGCTTTTCCTTTTTCTAAAATATCGGCGCCGATAATGCCGTCAACAGCTTCTGCGTGATGTTCTGTCAGTGCAGTATTCACATGGGTTAAATCAAACAACACCACCGTGAAATTTTGATATTTCCACTGGTTAATTTCAATGTTATTTTTAGAAGAAATTTTTGTTTCCATGCCGATGGCACCTGCTCCGGCAGCTTTTGTTTCGGAATCTTTCACATCCAATTTAAATTTCTCGGCCAAAATGATGTCGATACAGGAATTTGAAGCGCCCGTATCTAAAATAAAACGCCCTTTTACACCGTTTAATTTCACTTTAAGCTCAAAATGATTGGTATTGATCTTTTTGAGTTTTATTTTGGAGTATCCTTTTCTCAAAAGAATGTTGTTAAATTCCATCTAGTTGTATTTAGGGCAAATTTACTTCTTTTTTTATAAGAAATTAACTTCAGAAATTGAAGCAAAAAAAATACTGTCTCTAAAAAAAGACAGTATTTAAATATGATTTGATTGATTTGTTATTCTACTTTAAATGCAATTGGCAAACTGTATTTCACACCAACCGCACGACCACGTTGTTTTCCCGGAATCATTTTAGGCAATGACTGCACAACTCTAATCGCTTCCGCTTCCAATCTTTTGTGAGGCGCTCTTGCTTGAATATCAGTAATCTCACCTGTTTTATCAATTTTAAACATCACAAATATTTTTTTAATACCTGGCGTTAATCCTAATTCCGATGCCAAATCTGCATTAAATTTAGAATTTACGTGTTTAGAAATTTTATCTTGCAAACATTCTTTTAATTCTGCTTTTGAACCTTTACATCCCGGATATACAGGAACGTCTTCAATAATTGCAAACGGAACATCCTCCATGATATCTTCATCTATGCTCACCTCAACAATTTTCTTAACTTCAATAGCCGTTTTTTCGTTTGACTCAGTTGATTTAATTACCGTCTCTTCTACTTCCTCTTCATCTTCTACAATTTCGATTTTATCAGGAGCTGGAGGTGGCGGCGCTTGCTGTTCTGGCGGCTTAATCTGCTCAATTTCGATAGTTTGCTCTTCATCTTCGGCATTGTAGTTTGCCGGACCAAGTTCTGCGATTACTCTATCATACGTCTTCTTTTCAATGGCTAAATAAACCACTAAAAGTGCTAACACCAAACCTAACTGCATAAACAATTTGGTATAGGTCTCTAAATTCGCTTTTGGATTTTTTTTGACTTGCATCTGTAAAATTTTTATAGGTTGCTAATTTAATAATTTAAATATATTATACAAGTATATTTTTTAATTGATATTAGTTTTTTTTCAAAACAAGGATAAAAAACACAATTCCCGCTACAATTCCTCCAAAATTGGCATAAACATCATATAAGTCTGCTTGCCGGTAATCGGTTAATGTTCCTTGTAAAATCTCAATAATTATGCCATAAATAAAAACTGCTGAAGCAATAAGCATAGTTGATTTAAAAGGACTGGATTTTACACTATAAGCCATTAACCAACTTAATGTCAACAGAGAATAGCCAACCACGTGCAGTATTTTATCTGAAACTTGCACACCAATTCCCAATCCGCTTTTAAGTGAAATTAGACTTCCAACTGCTATTGAAATTGTTAGAAAGATAGCAATGTAAAAAAAATAATTACGCCCCAATCAGTTCTCCGTATTCCTTTGCCGATAATAATTCTTCTATTTGAGAAGCATCTGAAATGGCTATTTTAATCATCCACCCTTCTCCATAAGGATCTTTATTTACTTTTTCCGGCTCATCACCTAAACTTTCATTAAACTCAATGATTTCACCTGAAATAGGCATAAATAAATCTGAAACTGTTTTTACGGCTTCCACCGACCCAAAGACTTCTTCTTTCTCAATCGTTTCATTTAAAGTATCAACATCAACATAAACGATATCGCCCAATTCACTTTGTGCAAAATGCGTAATGCCAATTGTTGCGATATTACCTTCAACTTTAACCCATTCGTGGTCTTTTGTGTATTTTAAATCTGCTGGAATTTTCATTATTTTATTATTTAATTTTATTGTTTATTTTATTGTTAATTACCAAATATATACCTGACACTTAAACCCGAGCTTATAGATTGTCTTGGGAACGTTGTTGAAATTGCATAGCGAGAAGAACTTTGGTCAAAGTAAAAAGAGGTTGTTAAGTTTTTACTTAGCGCGTAATCTGCAAAAAATTTCAAGGACAATAATCGTTGTCCGCCCGTAACTTGATCGTTGTCTTTATCAATGGCCCTGATAATTGTTTCATTGTTTCTTAAGGATACATCTGCCCTTAAATCCAAATCTCCTTTAAGCTTTGTCACTTCTCCGCCAAACTTAAAGTTCATCGCCAAATCTTTAAGTCTGTACCCCAATCCAACCACATATTCCGTTCCTGTTATCTGGGTAATTGTATTGTTGTTAAAATTTAAAGTAAGCCCTCTGTCTTTATTAATTTGGCCGCTGAAAGATACGGAATTTTTCATTTTCACATCAACTTTTATCAGTGGAGAAAATTCTTCCAACAAATTAACATTTGAAAAAATGGTTTTGTTGATGTAATTGCCTGCAATATCGGTTTCTAAGTAAGGATCGTTAGTATTATAAGCCAAATTATTGCTGAAACTTGTGATGGAATATAAAGAATTATAGCTGTGCGTAACCAAAAAACTCCTGAAATGTTCCTTAAACCAAGCCATTTGCATTAGTCCTTTGTAAGTTAATCTCCAACTTGGAATAGGAACTTCCCTAAAAGCGCCTAAATTTACAGTAGCAGCATCTTTACCGGAATAGGCAGCCATAAATGCAGGAAGCATTACCTGTTCGCTTGTTTCCCCAAAACCGCTTATTGGTTGCCCTGTACTTGTTGCAAAACGTTGTGCAATAATGGCCCTATTATTTTTAAATTCTTCAAAAGTGACATCACTGTTGTTGAATGATGTTTTGATCATATTGTGACTTATGCTAAAGTTTCCGTATTGGGTAATTGGTGAATTTGTGTTTAAAATATTGTTTACCACATCCAATTGTTGTGTCGTATTTTTAGTATAGGTCTTGGTTCCCCTAAACTCGATATCCAAATTTTTTGATGGCTCAACGGTAATGGTTGCATCCAGCTTGTTAAAATGTGTTTGGCTAAATGTTCTGTTAAAATAAGGATCGTTTTGATCTCTGGACAGCAACCAGCCATTTTCAACTGCTCTTTGTCTAATGTCAATCTGGCTTCCAAACACAAATCCAAATGTTGGCGCAAGCCCGCCGCTGTAATTGTCGCGTCCCAAAAATCCGATTTGAGGCACATAACCCGGCAAGAAAGTTCCATTATTTTCAGAATAATTAATCCGTGCTTTTTTGATCGCAGTTATAACATTGTAAAAAGTCTGTCCGATTTGAGTTCCAACGGACCTGTTATTTTTGGTTGCATCATTTTGAGCAACTTCCGGCGCTTTTGAATCAACAGTTGTAGATTTTTTATTCAACAGCTTGTCAATGCCAATGGTTTTGTAAAATTTACTAAAATCTAAATCTGCACTAATAGTATGTGTATTTGCATTCTGAATAACATTTCCAATTTTGTCCACATAAGATTGTGAAGATGCCTGCCAGTCAAAATCGGCTGTATAAGCATAGTTTGCATTCACAAAATCCAACAATGGTATTTTATTCAACGGTATTTTATAAGTTCCGTTTAACGATTGGCGGTAATGATCCGGCCTTCCTGTGGTAAAGAAATTATCAAATAATTTGATGTCGTCTGTGGCGTAGAAATCATCATAAATATTGTTATTCATCGCCCTAAAATTAAACTGCAACGATTTTGTTAAATTGTATCCTATTGCATAATCCCAATCAAACATAAAATGGCGTTGGCGCAACACCGGCAATTCCGGCAAGCCTACTATTAAACTTCTGGAAAGCTGTTCATTGTAACGTCTGATGATATTTGAATTTACAGAAATGGTTGAAGGCAATAAACTCAGGTTAAAATCTTTAATAAATTGCAGATACCTGCCTTTTAGCGCCTCTGAATTTTTAAATGGCTCCAACGTAAATTCCTTAAAACTGTAATTATAATTTGCCGATGCCCGCACATTTTGATCGTTATATTTTTGAACGTTGTAATCTTTGTGATACGTGTCGTTATAAGCATAAGAAACCGACAAGTTTTCTACACTGTAAAAACGCTGTTTATTGTCTGAATTTTGATTAAATTCTTTTCTGACATTAATTAGACTGATGCTTCTTCTTTTGGTATAATCTCTTGCGCTGGCACTGTTTGGGTTGATGTCTTTTGCATCTTCAAACAACACATCCTGATATTGCGGATCGTATTTTGGATCTTTAAACTCTTCGGAAACACTATAATTAAAAGGCAATCTTATGCCCCAATCCTTTGGCAACAGTTTTCCAAAATTCACATTGGTGACCACGTCATATAATTTTGTGTCTTGCTGGCTGCGTTCATTTACACGTTGTTCAATGCCGCCAAATCCTTGTGTTTCCATTCTGCCTGTTATGGAAACATCGGCGAAATCGGCAAAATTTGCATCGGCGCTCACCACAGCTGCCCAACCGCCTTTATTGTCGAACTCGGAAACCCGCATTTCATTAAACCAGATTTCAGCGCTTTGAATGGTGTTTGTTGCGTTTTTAACACCCAACATAATGGTTTTAATGTTCGCCAAGTTCGGATTTCCTTTTACCCTAATTTCATAACCATCCAACCCTTCAATGGCTGAAGGTGCATTTACTGCAGGAAACAATACGTTTGGAGCAATTCCCGCTTCAAATCGCAACAATTTAAGTTTACCTAAATATTCTAAAAAGGCATCCAAATTATTTTCTTCCGGCCAAATTTCGAGAGGTGTTGTTACGCCGTAATCAGAAATGGTCAATAATTTTTCCAGCTGATAATAGTTGTCATTTAAATCACTTCCAATTCTGATAATGGCTTTTAATTCATTGTCCTGAACCTGCGGTTTTGTTTGAACGCCTTCGGCATGCAAAAACAATTTCAGGTGTTTGTACATTCTTAAATCTACCCTAACATTTTTGAAAATGGCCCTTGTTTCCTCAGGCTCCAAATCGGTAACTTTTAAGGACAATGATTGCTCATTTTGTTTTTGTAAGGTGGTGGTTCCTCGTAAAATTTCACGCTCAATTCCAGGAGGCAACACATAAGGAATAGGGCTTCTGCTTTCATTTTCCTGAATATTGACCACGCCAACCTGAAAATTTTGCAGTTGTGCAATTGTCAAATCCTGCGGTGGCACAATGGCTTCATCCAACGTTTTGGTGAAACGTCTCCAATCACCGCGCACCAATTGCAACTCTCCAAAACGCAACACCACCGGCATTTTAAATTTGGTTAAAAATATTCGCATAAAACGAATGGTATTGAACCCGGTAATATTGTTGACAACCTCATCCGGATTGGTAACCTGAATCCTAAATTGCAGCCATCTAAATTCTTTTTCGCTGCCGTCTTCTAGTTTAACTTTCACTATTTTTTCGTCAACAATATTGTTTTGCCCTATCACCAAATCGTTCTTATTTAAAGACACTTTGTACTGATAATAACTTTCAACCGTATTCATGGTTTGGTCTCTATTGATGTCTTCCGCATCCGGAAATGTGGTTGCTGAAGTTGGGTAACTCTCGGTTGATAAATTATTGGTTGGCGAATTTCCCTGCGAATTATTGAATTTTTTATAGCGCGTTAAAATGGATGCATTGCTTGCGTCGTATGCTGAACTTCGGAAATAAGAATAATTATCGTTTGCCGGATCGGGGCCAAAAGTGGTTCCAAATTTTCTTGTTTCTTCTTCATCATTCATACCATTTAAACCAACATCCTGACTTAATCGTTCATTGTCTTTATCGGTAAAAGCGTACAATAATGATTGGTTGGTAGGAACTTTTCCCCAAATGGTTTCTTCTGTATTGGCGTTGCTCAACGGATTTTCGGGCAGGCCGTTTTCATACATTTTTCTGCCGTCCTTCAAAACATCTTCCGAAACATTTCCCAAATTAAAATAAACTTCCCCAACCTGATTTGCCAGATCGTTCGGATTTACGCCTGAAGGCAATCCTTCCGCATTTGTAATGGAATAATGGTCGTAAGGATCCATCAGCCAAAATTGGATATATTCAACGTTTGATTGTTCAAAATTAGTGGTGGTTAATGCTCTGGTAATTCCGGCCCATCTGTCTTCAGGATTTGTGAATTTTCCATCGGCACCCAAATTGGAAGTATCAAAATTATAACTTCCCCTTTCATTTGGATAATAGGCCAAATCCATGGTTCTCACTACGGTTGACTGTGTTAAATCCAAGTCCTGCTCAGGGAATAATTCTTCATACCTGATTCTTCTTACTTCTGCACGTGAAAGCTCTGCATTGTCTATATTTCCTGGCTGTAATGATGATCCTCCGTAAAAAAGAGGATCAACAGTGTACCAAGCCAATCGGGCTCTTTTGTACCCATAAGATAAATCGGAAGCATTTCCGCCCAAATCAAATTGTGTTTGGTATTGCGGCGTGCTGGCCATATACCATTGCTGAATTGTTTTTATTTCAATAGGAATTTGTGAGCCTTCAAAATCATCTACGTAAGAAGTTGCTTGTCCGTTTAACTCAATTCTTTTTGGAGAACCAGGAATTAAATAGGCAAAATCTCCCCGAATTGAAAAGTTTGAAGGAACATCTGTATCAATATTTGGCAATTTATTCACCCATTTTGTGAATTTTGGAACTTCCGTTCCAAAACTTGCATTTAATCCAAAAATGGTGTTGTTAATTGGTTCTTGCCCGAACAATGCTTTTTGGGTCAGCGGCTTTTCATTTAAATTTAAAATGGTGGCGCCGGCTATAAAATTATCGGAAAATTTATGCTCAATATTAACGCCCAAAAAGCTTTTTGTCTGCAAATTAAACGTGGCATTGTTCTCCACAGAAACTTCAATTGGCGCATTGGATGCTTCCAAACTTGGGTTGATAATTTGCACCCGTCCCATTTGGTAATCCACCACATAATCAACGCCTTCAACCAATTCCCTTCCTCCCGAAGTTACCCTAACTGAACCTTGCGCCACATTAAATGCGCCTAAAGGAATGCCGTTGGCACTTTCAGATTTATGGTAACCTTTTAATAAGTACTTGTCTTTTTGCTGAAAATTGTTTTTTGCTTCAGATTGTGTGATTCGGTACAATTCATTAAAAATATAAATTTCATCTGCACTACTTGTTAATTTAGCCTGTAAATCTGCACCAAAAGGTTCAACATTTGGAAAAATAATATATCCTTTCTCCGAATTTACAGTTACCCCTTCGACATAATCAAAATAACCGTCACCTTCATTAGTATAAAACTGACTTTGATTTAATTTATCAACATTTAATATATTTAAAAGCGTTTTATTAGAAACACCAGGTGTTTGAGCATTTTGCAAAACGTTGATTGAAACGCCGGTTGCATCATCCGCATACAGCAATTCGAGTCTAAAACCATCGCGTTGCATTCTGTAAGTTTGCAAAGAATAAATATTTTTCATCATCAAATCCCACATCGGAATTTGTGTGCTTATGATTTCGCTTCTAAGCAGTTTTACCACAATATTTTCAGGCGCAATAATCCCGTCACTGGTAAATTCACCCACTTTATAAACTTGCGAATCTCCGCTTACCGTATATTCAAAAGACACTGCAAGCACATCAGAATCGGCCAATCTTCTGTTTAATGAAATATACCCCAATTGGTGGTTTACCCTGTATTCATCGGGCCTTAATTTGATGGCGTTTTCCAAAACCGAATAATCTCGGCCCTGCTGCATACCAAAAGGAGACAAACCGTTGCCAACTGTTGAAATGTTACGAACCGGATTTGTAGGCGTTAATATGGATGAAATGTCGTTTGCAGTGTTTGATGGGAATAATGCGCCCGGAACCGGCGTTACGTTGGCCGGACCAATATTTGACGGATCACCTTCCCCAATATCAGAAAGTGCCACAATATTCCTGATATCAATGGTTGTGGCGTTTCTATTGGTGACCCAAACTTCCACTTTTGTGATATTTATAGCACTTTTGATTAAAGGATAGTCCTGTCGAATACTGTCACCGGCATTTAAAGCTCTATTGTAATTGTCCCTAAAATATTGCGCTAAAAAGAAATGTCTGTTTTCATCATAATCTGTTGCATGCAATTCAAATTCCTGAATGGTGGAACCGCCTTGCGCAGCCACTGTTTTTGTTTGTGATTTTTGTTCGGCAAAAACACCTGTAACAGATGTTTTCCCGAATTGCAGTTCTGTTTTAACCCCAAATAAGCTTTGAGCGCCTACAATTAAGGAGTTTTTTAAGGGCATGCTTACATTCCCGACTTCTATTTTTTGTAGGATGTCATCTTCCGTTGGCGTGTATTCCAACTTTATCTGATTCTGGAAATTAAAGGTTGATTGTGTGTCGTATTGGGCTGAAACTTTTAACTTGGTTCCAACTTTTGCCAAGATGCTCGCGCTAATTTCCTGATTAAAATCGAAAGTGGTACTTTTTCTGTTGCGTTCAGACAAC
>JAWOHJ010000258.1:0-3878 GCA_046485225.1 Lutibacter sp.
TTTTAAAGAGCGTTTATATATGGTTTGTCGGTATGCAACAAATACTATTTAAGGATAAATTATATACGGGGTTGCCAGTAGTTTTTTATTCTGATATTCTTCTCTTTAAATCCATTCTCTCGTGAAGAATTCTCGTAATTTCCACATCGTTTTCATTTAGAATTCTATAGAAAATGATATGACGATTCGTTTTCATTCCAAATAGACTTTGAGCAATCCCGTCATAGTTTTTTCTAAAACTGGATTGTCTGCAATTTCTTGACAAGTTGAAATTAGCATCTCATAATATTTGTCAGCTTGATTTTCGGACCAAACTTCGAAAGTGTGATCACAAATTATCGCTAAAACCTCAACTGCTTTATTGGTCAATTTAAATTAAGCCATTTGAGTGTTTTTTCCCTTTTAGAGATTCAAGATGCTTTTTTTGGTCAAAATCTTGAGCAATTCCGCTATCAATTCCTTCTTGAATTGCGTTTCTCAATGCAATTACTTTACTTTCATCCTCTTCTAAGAGTCTTAACCCTGCTCGAATAACTTCGCTAACATTTTTAAATCGACCTTCTCTTATTTTACTCTGAACGAATTGGTCAAAATAGCTTCCTAATGATATTGATGTGTTTTTGTTCATTTTAATTATATTTTATTCAATTATACCAATAATTGGTTAATATCCAAATTCTCAAATTACACACACGTGTTTTTATAAGATTTGCGGGACTTCAACATCGGAGATTTTTTTGCCGTAGCCATATTTTTGTTGCATGTTTGTCGGTTTGTACTAAAGCCGATTTGGGTATAAATTTTAGAAGGTGTTGGCAATAGTATTTTTATAGTTTTTCATTCAAATTTTGCCGTCCCACAATTGCCATTATTTCTACAATATTTTCATTTACTTTAAAATAAATACTGTCAACGCCACAAACGCAACGTCTATAATCTTTTTTAATATAATCAACCGATTCAAATGAGAAAGGTCTTTCTGCGATAATTTCAAAATATTCAAAAAAGGAATCGAAATATTTATCTGCTTGGGTCATTCCGAATTTTTTTACTCCGTAATGATGAATCCGAATCAAATCATTTTTTGCCTCGTTGCTTAAACGATATTTAGTCATTTATCAAAGACTTTGAATGCGCTAAAATTTCGTTTTTACCGTCATCTGTAAATCCGCTATTTTCAGCTTTCTCCAGTTTATCACGAATCCAGTCAATTTGAACTTGTTGTTTTCGGGCTTGTCTAATCAAGTCATTTACCAATTCGCTTTTGCTTGAATATTCTTTATTATCCACTTGGTTTTTTAGCCATTCATCGTTTGGCTCTGTGAATGATATACTTTGTCTGGCCATAATTTTTATATTTTGGTGTAAATATACATCAAAAACGAATCATTTACAAATTCTTGCCAACGTGTTTAGGCTAGGAAAAGTTGCGGTTTTGAAACCGTAATTTTTCCGCTGTTTGTTTTAATGCTTAAATTTAGTTGAATTTTCCATTTGGTATAATTGAGCAATTTTTTTAAACCATTGTTGCAAGTACGTTGTTTTTTATCATTTTACTAAGCTCATAAGTCTTATTATGAATTCTCTCTTAATTAACAACATTTAATTTGTCTGTTGTCATTAAATAAACTAAAATAGTAGAGGGAACGCCAACAACTAACAATCCAACTGCATCAAACACTTTTCCAGTAATGAAGAATGCAATAATTGATATCACTATCCATACTGAAATTATTACAAATCCCATTTTCTTGTAATCAGAAAGGTCTTCTTTTTTGTTATTTCTTTCTATAACTACATTCATTGCGACTTCTTTAGCCAGATCAATAGGAAAGCCTTGTTTTTCAAGCTTAGCATAAATCACTTCCTCTTCAAATTCAGATTTTTCAAATTTTAGAGCTTCTTTGTACGCTTGATTTTTAAGATATTCATTATTATTTTCCATAACTAATTTTTTTAATGAAGATTTGGTGAAATAAATTGTTAGTATCGTTTTTGTTTAAAATTAATAAAAAAAATTAACTTTTCATATATCTAAATTCAATCCGCAATTACTTGCAACGTGTTATATCATTACCAACATTTCCATCATCACAAAAAATATAAATGCATAAAAGTTTATTGAACAACTTTCAGCAAGGATATATAATTTAAGTACCGGGAATATTTAGCAATTTTTCACAAGTATTGGTTTCAAATATAGTTTTTTTTTTATGGGTAAAAAACACAGATACGTTTATTTACACCAATTCCTGATCATTAATAAAGCTGGAGCGTGAAATAAAGAAAGTGATTTTTAATAAAATGCACCCTTTTGGTTTTTAGGCCATATAATACGCCTTTACCATAGGATGCGTTATTTTTTTAGGAAAGTCGTTTACAAGGCCAGACTTCCGCCCTGCCCCATCAGCTAAAAAACCTTCGCCACACAGGAATCAGTCATAAACTGCACCTGTTGTGGGAAGGTCAAAAAAAAAAGGATTCTTTATCTCCAACTTATCTATAAGGTTGAAAAAATAACATTGTTGGAATTGCCACAAGCAACATGAGCCCATAAATTGAAAAGATCACAATGGTCACGATGGCCATAAACTTAAACAGGGATTTTAGATTTTGAAATCCGGAAGTGATGGTGGTGATGTCATTTGAATGCAGCCCTTTTTTAATCTGCACCGCATACTTATACAAATACGTAACCGGGAAATAATACAGCGCACCCATAATGATATAAAAGAAACCAAAAGCACCCATAGGAAAATCGGCACCTGAAAATTCACTAATGGTTGACATTCCTATCATCATAAAAATGGCCAGCAGTCCCAGTAATCCGATGCTGACATAGCCAACAATGGCTAAAAATTTCCCCCATTTTGCGGTTTCCAATAAATAATTGGTGATCTCGGTGCTGTTGATAAATGTGTGCCCACCTTGCACGTTGTCAAAATTTTCCATAATTGTTTTTTTTATCACCTACTCGTAAAGCTTTTCGGTTTCCGCTTTGTTTTTATTGCATGTTTGTCGGTTTGCACTAAAAACGATTTGAGTATAAATTATATACGGATTAGCTACAGTATTTTTTCCGTCTCATCAATATTATATTGCAATTTTTTATTTGTCATTATAAATCTTGTCAATATTATTCCGTAAAATAATAAAATCGGGATTTTCATATATTTCCAATATGGATTATTATTGTCATAAAGCATTTGCCAAATTCCCATAAATAAAATTAAAATGGATAAGACAATAATTATCCAATTATTTTTAATTCCATTGTTTAATTTGTAGATAATATTTTTTAAATCAATATTCAACTGACCAATTCCCTCAACATCTATTTTATCGTTGATTTTCTTGAAATGCTTTAATAATTTAAGTTCAAAATATGAATTTGGAAGATTTAAAAAAACACTTATACTCAGGATTGCTACAAGCCCCATTTTTTGCCATTTAAATAAGTCATTTCCAATCAATTCAGAAATAATTGAAAAGATTACCAATCCACCACATAGCATACTAAGCATTATATTAAAAAAACTCATAGCTTTTAAAGATTGGATTCTTTTTTCAATGCCTTTGTTTCTGTCTCCGTAAGATGGTTTTAGTGAAATTATAATATTTTTTCTTTCGTCAATTTTTGTTTTCATATTGTTGGCAATGAGATTGTATGATGATTTGTTTAACTTCAACATCGGCGGTTTTTCCGCCTACGCCATATTTTTTTTGCATGTTTGTCAGTTTGTACTAAATACGATTTGAGCATAAGTTATGTGAGGTGTTACCTTTTGTAGCTTTTCTGTCATTTTGTTCATATCATTATCTTATGATTAAAATACACTCGGTTGTTATACTTTAAGTTTCATAATTCACATTATAGA
>JAWOHJ010000278.1:0-15388 GCA_046485225.1 Lutibacter sp.
TGCTGTAGTTAAGATCATACCCGCAACAGAAGCTGCATTTTCCAATGCAATTCTTGTAACTTTGGTAGGGTCTATAATTCCTGCTTTAAACATTTTGGTATATTCATCGGTTTTGGCATTGTAGCCAAAGTCTCCTTTTCCTTCAATCACTTTTGCAACAACCACAGAACCTTCACCACCTGCATTTTCAACTATTTGTCGTAGAGGCTCTTCTATCGCTCTGTCTAAAATTCTGATTCCTGTTAATTCATCTAAATTTTCAGTTGTTAATGATTTTAATACGTCTTTTGTTCTTACCAAAGCTACGCCACCACCAGCAACAATACCTTCTTCAACAGCAGCACGTGTTGCGTGCAATGCATCATCAACGCGGTCTTTCTTTTCTTTCATTTCAACTTCACTGGCTGCACCAACATATAAAACTGCAACGCCTCCAGCCAATTTGGCTAAACGTTCCTGTAATTTTTCTTTGTCGTAATCGGATGTTGTGGTTTCAATTTGTGCTTTAATTTGTGCCACTCTATCTTTAATGTCAGTTGCATTTCCTGCACCATTAACAATAGTCGTATTGTCTTTGTCAATGGTAATTCTTTCTGCTGTACCCAACATATCAATAGTGGCATTATCCAATGTCAATCCTCTTTCTTCAGAAATTACGGTACCACCGGTTAAAATAGCGATATCTTCTAACATTGCTTTTCTTCTGTCACCAAAACCAGGCGCTTTTACGGCAGCAATTTTTAAGGCACCACGTAGTTTGTTCATCACCAAAGTTGCCAAAGCTTCACCTTCAACATCTTCAGCAATAATCAGTAACGGTTTTCCGCTTTGGGCAACCGGCTCTAATATTGGCAATAAATCTTTAAGGTTTGTTATTTTCTTTTCAAATAAAAGAATGTAAGGATTCTCTAAATCGGCCAACATTTTTTCTGCATTTGTAACAAAATATGGAGAAAGATAGCCTCTGTCAAATTGCATTCCTTCAACAATATCAACATAAGTTGAAGTTCCTTTTGCTTCTTCCACAGTGATAACACCTTCTTTACCCACTTTTTTGAATGCTTGGGCAATTAATTCGCCAATGGTATCATCGTTATTTGCCGAAATTGAAGCAACTTGTTTAATTTTATCAGAATTGTTGCCAACTTCTTGCGATTGTTTTTTCAAATCTTCAACAATTGCTTTTACAGCTTTGTCAATTCCGCGTTTTAGATCTAACGGATTTGCACCTGCGGCCACATTTTTTAATCCTTCTTTTACAATGGCTTGTGCCAAAACAGTTGCTGTTGTTGTTCCGTCACCGGCTAAATCGCTGGTTCTTGAAGCAACTTCTTTCACCATTTGAGCACCCATATTTTCTAATGGATCTTCCAGCTCAATTTCTTTTGCCACAGTTACACCATCTTTAGTAATAACCGGTCCGCCAAATGATTTCCCTATAACTACATTTCTTCCTTTTGGACCTAAAGTCACTTTTACCGCATTTGCCAATGCATCAACACCACGTTTTAATCCGTCGCGCGCTTCTATATCAAAAATTATTTTTTTTGCCATTTTTTATATTTTTAAGTTATAATTATAACCTTTTAACTATTTTTTAAACAATTGCCAAGATATCACTTTCTCTCATAATCAAATATTCTGTGCTATCCACAACAAGCTCGGTACCTGCATATTTGCCAAACAAAACGGTATCTCCAACTTTCACGGTCATTGGCTCATCTTTTAATCCGTTGCCAATTGCCATCACAGTTCCTTTTTGTTGTTTTTCTTTTGCTGAATCTGGTATTATAAGTCCGGACGCAGTTGTTTTTTCAGCCGGAAGCGGTTTTACTAAAACCCTGTCTGCTAATGGTTTGATATTAATTTTACTCATTTTTAATAGATTTTAAAAATTATTAATTCTTCGGATAAAGGTTCCAAAATTGTGCCAATTCAATAAAACTGACAAATGTGTTTTTTAGGGGATATTTATGAAAATAAAAATGCCAACGTGTCATTTACATTGGCATTTCTAATAAAATATTTTCAGTAAAACTATTTTACGGTATCTTGTACAGGTGCTGATGTCACAGGTGCAGTTTGAGCTGGAGCATCCTGAACTTCACGGTTTTGAATAGTGTTTTCAATTTCTGAGCTTGTGTCAACAACATTTGCTTTAGGTGCAGCAAAATTTGATAATAAAATTAAGGCAAGCAAAATAATTGAAAGAGTCCAAGTACTTTTGTCTAAAAAGTTGGTTGTATTTTGAACGCCTCCTAAAGCTTGTGTTCCGCCACCACCAAATGAAGAAGATAATCCTCCGCCTTTTGGATTTTGAACCATAATGATTAATATGAGCAAAAATGCTACGATCATAATCAGAATTAAAAATAATGTATACGTCATGACTAATTTTTTTGTAATTTTTTTATTGCTTTAATTCGGTCTGCAAAGAAACCACTTTTTTCTGGATATTTCAAAATTAAAATGCGATAAGCTTTGACGGCATTTTCATATTTTTTTTGTTCAAGATAAACTTTAGCCAAAGTCTCGGTCATCAAACTCTCATTTTCAGTAGCGATTTCATTAATAACGTCAATGTTTATGGCATTTTTGTCTACCGGTTTTATTTTGGGGTTTAACTCAATAAACCTGTCTATTAAGTTAAATTTCTCTTCAATTTTTTCAAATTTACGCGTTGTATTTTCCTCTCTTACTATAGGTTTTTGGGCGATTAATTGCATCCATTCATTAAACGAATGCGGTTCGGAACTTACAAATTGAATCGGTTTTCCTATTTCCAGCACATCAGCTTCTTTTTCAACTTCTTCATTTTGAACAGCGGTAGTTTCGGTTTCTATATTTTTATTGGAAAAGGAATCCGTAATTTTTTTATGAAGCGCTTTAACATCTTCGGCATCAATCACTTCAATTTCTTCTAAAGTATTGGATGCTGTTTCAGATTTTATAATAAAGATAGGTGATGTGATAAAATCAAAAAGCACTTTTCTGTCTATGGTATAAGCAGCTGTTTGTTTTAAAGTTTGGTTGTATTTGAAGTTGTTTGTTTTATTGAGCCCTTTTAGCTGAATTGCTCTGGCCGACTGAAAATAGGGGAATTCAGAAATAACCTCATTCAATGCTTGCGTTTTTAAGGCATCAACATTTTCAGGATATTGCAATAAATAGGTGAATTCAGCGCTGTTCATAATTTACCATTTTGCCACAGAAGCATTAAAAATATCTTGTGTAATACGCTCAATAATTTCATTGAAAGCATCATCTAAAATACCACCGGTTAATTGCGCATTTCCATCATAATCATAGTAATGTGAAAAGGAACGCTCAAAATTATCTTCTTCAAGTTTGTTGTTGTAAAAACGGACATTTACCGTAATCGTAAGTCTGTTTTGTGCAGCAGTTTGTTCCGCTGTTGCGGTCATTGGGTTAATTTTATAACCGGTAATTTCTCCTTCAAACTGTAAATCTCCTCCCGATTTTACCAAACTTAAATTGGTTTGCTGCAAAAATAAATCCTGTAATTTTACAGTAAATTCCTGACTTAAAGTAGGTTCAACCAAAATAGCGTTGTTGGGGAAGTAATCTATTTGTATCGTTTTTACATCCGATTTTATATTAGTACCCGTAAATGAATAAATCCCGCAACTTTGCGAGGTGAAAATAAGCAGCAAGAGTATAAGGTAACTAATTTTTTTCATTTTACTGTTTTGATGTTGTTTGTGGAACCCAAAGTTAAGTCCCAAAGTTACTTATTTAAATTATAGATCGTAATGTTTTATTTTGCGGTACAATGTTCTTTCCGAAATCCCCAATTCTTTGCCGCCAGTTTTCGTTTTCCCTTGTTGCGATCTAAAGATTTTTTGATCAATTCTATTTCTTTATCCTGAATAGACAAGCTCTCATCGGCATCAATGGTTTCTTCAAAGTCGTAATCATCAGATTCTTTATAGTTGTCATTAATTCTAACAACTTCCACCTGATTTTCGGTTCCGGCTTCTGAAACGTCTTCTTTGTAAATTTTCTGAATTAATTTTTTGCTTTCCTCTTTTACTTTTTCAATATTTCCGGTTTGCATTAAATCGAGCGTTAATTTTTTCAAATCGTTGATGTCGTTTCGCATATCGAACAAAATCTTGTACATAATTTCTCTTTCTGATGAAAACTCACTGCCAGATTTTTTACTTTCAATTACAGAAGGCAAATTGGTGCCTTTGGCCGGCAAATATTGTAACAATCTTTCGGAGGAAATCGACCTGTTTTCTTCAACTACTGAGATTTCTTCAGCAATGTTGCGCAACTGGCGAATATTTCCCGGGAAACCATAATTTTCCAACGCTTTTACGGCATTGTCGGAAAGTTTAACAGACGGCATTTTATATTTTTGGGCAAAATCGGCTGCAAATTTTCTGAACAACAAATGAATGTCGCCAACACGTTCCCGCAAAGGCGGTAAATTTATTTCAATAGTGCTTAACCGATAATATAAATCTTCTCTAAATTTCCCTTTAATAATGGCATCCTGCATATTCATATTGGTGGCGGCGACAATGCGAACGTTGGTTTTTTGCGTTTGCGACGAACCCACTTTTATAAACTCGCCATTTTCCAATACACGCAACAACCTAACCTGCGTGGTTAAAGGCAATTCACCAACTTCATCCAAAAAAATAGTACCGCCGTCGGCAACTTCAAAATAACCGCTGCGCGAAGCGATGGCTCCGGTAAACGAACCTTTTTCATGGCCAAATAATTCACTGTCAATTGTTCCTTCTGGAATTGCGCCACAGTTAACCGCAATATATTTAGCGTGTTTTCTGTGCGATAAATGATGAATTATTTTTGGAATACTTTCTTTACCAACACCGCTTTCTCCGGTAACCAAAACAGAAATATCAGTTGGTGCCACCCTAATTGCTTTTTCAATGGCTCGGTTTAAGTGCGGGTCGTTTCCAATAATTTCAAAACGTTGTTTTATGGCTTGCAATGATTCCATGAATTAAATTCTTTTTCCTATTAACGTGGCAGATGTGCAATCTTCAATATAAACATTTACAAGATCACCCAATTTTTCATCTCCTTTAGGGAAAACAATCACCGCATTTTGCGAATTTCTGCCTTTCCAATGGGAATCCGATTTTTTTGATGCTCCTTCAATCAATACTTCAACAGTTTGTCCCACAAATTTTTGGGTATGGTGCAAACTGTGTTTTTGTTGCAGCAAAATAATTTCTGCAAGTCGTCTTTTCTTTACATCAAAAGGAACATCATCTTCCATTTTTTTCTCTGCCAACGTTCCCGGACGTTCAGAATAAGCGAACATAAATCCGAAATCATATTTCACATATTCCAGTAAACTCAAGGTTTCTTGGTGTTCTTCTTCTGTTTCACCGCAAAAACCTGTCATCATATCTTGTGATAAACCACAATCAGGAATAATTTTGCGAATATTGTCAATCAACGTAATATATTCTTCACGTGTATGCTGGCGATTCATTCTTTTCAAAACCGATGTGCTACCCGATTGGACTGGCAAATGAACATAATTGCAAATGTTTTCGTGTTTTGCCATGGTATAAATGACGTCCAAATTCATGTCCTGCGGATTTGAAGTTGAAAAGCGAATCCGCATGTTGGGAAACGAAGTAGCCACCATATCCAATAATTGTGAAAAGTCTACCGCGGTAGCCTGCGCTATTTCAGAAGCATTTTTAAAATCTTTTTTCAATCCGCCGCCGTACCAAAGGTAGCTGTCAACATTTTGGCCCAAAAGCGTAATTTCTTTATAATTTTTATCGCTTAAATCCTTAATTTCTTCTATAATACTGTTTGGTTCGCGGCTTCTTTCTCGTCCGCGCGTAAATGGCACCACGCAAAACGTGCACATATTGTCGCAACCTCTTGTGATGGAAACAAAAGCAGAAACGCCATTGCTGTTTAAGCGCACCGGCGAAACATCTCCATAAGTTTCTTCCTTTGATAAAATAACATTTACGGCATCACGACCGGCATTTATTTCTTCCAATAAATTAGGCAAATCCCGGTATGCATCTGGTCCAACAACCAAATCAACAATTTTTTCTTCTTCTAAAAATTTGGCTTTCAACCTTTCTGCCATACAACCCAAAACACCCACTTTCATAGCAGGATTGATCTTTTTTACGGCATTGTATTTTTCCAAGCGTTTGCGAACAGTTTGCTCTGCTTTTTCTCTAATTGAGCACGTATTAACCAAAACCAAGTCGGCTTCTTCCAATAAATGCGTGGTATTATATCCTTGTTTTGAAAGTATGGAAGCGACTATTTCACTGTCGTTTAAGTTCATAGAACACCCATAACTTTCTATGTATAATTTTTTGGAATTTCCTTCAATTTGTTCCGTTAACAGCGGTTGTCCCTGATTTTTTTCTACGATAATTTTTTCGTTCCCCATAAGTTTTTATTGGACGGCAAAGATATAACCAATTTTTTAAAAATATGACAGATTGGCAGAATTTTAACAACGAATTAAAACTCAAAAATCAGAGTTTTTCACGGTTATTATTCAGATTAAAAAAATTCTATATACTTTTGCAATCCAAAACCCGATTTGAATTAGGAGTTTTATTGAAGCGGAAAATGAATTTATGAAGGTTTTAAAATTATAATTAAAAAATATGGCTAAAAATTTAGTAATCGTAGAATCACCGGCAAAAGCAAAAACCATTGAAAAATTTTTAGGAAAAGATTTTCAAGTTGAATCCAGTTTTGGACACATTGCCGATTTGCCTTCCAAAGAAATAGGCATTGATGTTGAAGGAAATTTTAGTCCTAAATATGTTGTTCCTACGGATAAAAAGGCATTGGTAAAACGGTTGAAAGATTTGGCTAAAAATGCGGATATGGTTTGGCTGGCATCGGATGAGGATCGAGAAGGAGAAGCAATTGCCTGGCATTTATACGAACAATTAAAATTAAAGGAAGCAACCACAAAACGTATTGTTTTTCATGAAATTACCAAAAAAGCCATATTAAAAGCTGTAGAAAATCCAAGAAGTATCGATTACAATTTGGTAAACGCACAACAAGCCAGACGTGTTTTGGACAGGTTGGTTGGCTATGAATTATCGCCTGTACTTTGGCGAAAAATTAAAGGCGGTTTATCGGCAGGTAGAGTTCAATCTGTTGCTGTTCGGTTAATTGTTGACAGAGAACGCGAAATAAAAAGTTTTGTTCCTCAGGCTTCTTATAAAGTGATGGCCCAGTTTATTACAGAGGAAGAAAAGAAATTTAAAGCATCTTTGCCAAAGAATTTCGATTCAAAGAAAGAAGCATCATCGTTTTTAAATTCGTGCATAAACGCCAAATTTAAAGTGGATGATTTACAGACCAAACCAGCCACAAAATCTCCTGCAGCACCATTCACCACATCAACATTGCAACAAGAAGCTTCCAGAAAATTGTATTTTCCGGTAGCCAAAACAATGATGATTGCACAACGTTTGTATGAAGCCGGATTGATCACTTATATGAGAACCGACAGTCTTAATTTATCAGAAGACGCAAAAATTGAGGCGCAAGAAGAAATTATTTCCTCCTACGGAAAAGAGTATAGCAAACCACGAAGTTTCCACACCAAAGATAAAGGCGCTCAGGAAGCTCACGAGGCCATCAGGCCAACAAGTATGAGTCTGCAATCTGTTTCTGTGGACTATGATCAGGACAGACTTTATGATTTAATTTGGAAAAGAACCATTGCATCGCAAATGAGTGACGCACAATTGGAACGCACCAATGTACGAATTACGAACACCAATAATAACGAGGTTTTTACTGCAAACGGAGAAGTAATAAAGTTTGAAGGATTTTTAAAAGTTTATTTGGAAGGCACAGACAATGAAGATGAAGAGCAAGAAGGAATGTTGCCTAAATTATCCAAAGGTGAAGTGTTAGTCAATAAATCCATTACGGCAACCCAGCGTTACACAAGAGCGCCTTATCGTTATTCGGAAGCTGCACTCGTGAAAAGATTGGAAGAATTGGGCATCGGTCGTCCGTCAACCTACGCGCCAACCATTTCAACCATCCAAAAAAGAGAATATGTAGAGAAAGGAACGATTGAAGGTGAAGACAGAAGCTATACCGAGCTGAAATTAAAAGGCGGCGAAGTCATTGAAAAAATGTTGACCGAAAAAGTTGGATCTGACAAAGGAAAATTGGTACCTACCGATATAGGAAATATTGTAAATGACTTTTTGGTGGAGAATTTCACCTATATTTTGGATTTTGGCTTTACCGCAAAAGTGGAATCGGAATTTGATGATATTGCCGAAGGAAAAGAAGATTGGATTAAAATGATCAAAGATTTTTACAAATCATTTCATCCAATGGTTGAAGATGTTGCCGAAAATGCAGACAGGGCAAAAGGTGAACGTTTATTGGGCGTAGATCCTGAAAGTGGCAAAAATGTGTATGCGCGTTTGGGAAGATTTGGTGTTATGGTTCAAATTGGAGAAGCAACAGATGAAGAAAAACCTAAGTTTGCAAGTTTACAAGGAGACCAAACATTGAATTCCATTACTTTTGAAGAAGCGATGGATTTGTTTAAACTTCCAAGAACAATTGGCGGTTATGAAGGAAAAGAAGTGGTAGTTGCAGTTGGGCGTTTTGGTCCATATATAAAATATGACGAAATGTTTGTTGCCATTCCAAAAGATGAAAATCCGATGTCGGTTGATATTAACCGCGCCATTGAATTAATCCTGGAAAAACAAAAAGCCGATGCGCCAATTTGTGAATATGAAAATATTCCGGTGCAAAAAGGCGTTGGCCGTTTCGGTCCGTTTTTAAAATGGAATGGAATGTACATCAACGTAAATAAAAAATACGATTATGACAATTTAACCCAAAAAGATGTTGTTGAATTAATTGAAGAAAAGAAACGAAAAGATATAGAAAAAGTTATTCATCATTGGCCTGAAGAAGGGATTTCTGTTGAAAAAGCACGTTGGGGAAGATCAAATATCCTCAAGGGAAAAACAAAGATTGAATTGTCAAAAACAGTGGATCCAAGTAAATTAACATTGCAAGATGTTAAAGATATTATTGAGAAAAACGCGCCAAAAAAGAAAACAACAAAAGGAAAAACGGCGAAAAAATAATATTTTTATTATATTGCCGTCGAAAAAGAAATTTTACAACCCCAAAATAATGAATTTCGATTATCTTAAACCTATTGATGATGTGTTATTGGAACATGCAAAATTGCAATCCGATCAATCTTTTGGCCGTTGTATCGAAATTTATTCCGCACATAATGGATTCCCAAATCTGGCAAATAAAAAAATAGCCATTGTTGGCGTTGAAGAAGGCCGTTCGGCAATTGGGAATTACGAAACTGGTTCCAGTTTGAATGAAATCAGAAAAGAATTGTACAAACTTTTTCCCGGGAATTGGCCAATTAGCGTTGCCGACATTGGGAATATTCCGCAGGGAAATACCATTGAAGATACTTATTTTGCACTGGGAGAATTATTGACTTACCTCATAAAAAACAAAATAATTCCGATAATTATTGGTGGTGGACAAGATTTAACTTACTCAAATTACAGGGCTTACGACAAGTTGGAGCAAACTGTAAATATTGTTTCAGTTGACAACAAGTTTGATTTAGGCACTATTGAGGATGATTTAACTTCCCTGTCTTATTTAAGTAAGATTGTCATGAATCAGCCGAATAATTTATTCAATTTTAGTAATATTGGTTATCAAACTTATTTTAATTCCCAAAATGAAATTGATTTATTGGACAGTTTATTTTTTGAAGCTTATAGATTGGGCGAAGTTTCACACGCAATTCAATTGGTTGAACCCGTTTTACGCGATGCCGATATTGTGAGCATAGATTTATCTGCAATTAAAAATGCAGATGCCCCGGCAAACAACAATGCAACACCCAATGGTTTTACAGGTGCAGAAATTTGCGCTATTTCAAGGTATGCAGGCATCAGCGACAAAGTGACTTCTTTTGGTATTTATGAATACAATCCGAAATTTGACATAAAGAATCAAACAGCACAATTAATTTCTCAAATGATTTGGTATTTTATTGAAGGTGTGAATTATAGAGCAAATGATTATCCTTTCGGATTAAAAGATAATTACCAAAAATATATTGTGCCTATTGAAAATGAGGTGCTGAATTTCTATAAAAGCAATAAAAGTGGTCGATGGTGGATGGAAATTAATTTAAATGAAAGTAATAAATTTAAGAGACACGCGTTAATACCTTGTGCGTATCAAGATTATATTAGTGCAACCAATCAGGAAATCCCCGATAGGTGGCTAAAAACGCTAAAAAAGTTGGTGTAAAAAAAAAAGCGGCATCGTATACTAAAACACATTTATTTTTGTTTTAAACAGATAAATTAAATATTGTTTTTTAAGATAATTAGTAATACGTTTGCCTTAAAGGATCAAGAAAAAAAATATGAAGAAAATATCGTTGTATATTTTACTAGTCTTAGTTATATATAGTTGTGGATCTAGCGATCAAGGAGAATTAGTTGGCGTGAGATCAAGCGGTAAATGGCACTCCCAAAAACCAGTTGGCATGACTTTAATACCTGGGGGATCATTTATCATGGGGAAACAAAGCGAAGATGTCGCTGGTGCTTTAAATTCGCCAACCAGAACCGTAACAGTGCGCCCCTATTATATGGATGAAACTGAAATCACCAATAGTGAGTACAAAGAATTCGTGTTTTGGGTTCGGGATTCCGTCGTGAGAACTGAATTAGCGTTATTTTCTGAATTAATGTCTTCGGATGGAGATATTGTTTTAGAAGATTATCAGTTTATGGATATTGACTCTTCTAAAATGTCGCCGTATCAAAAATATATGATGAAAACTTACGGCAGTCTTGGGGATATTAATTCTCCTACGCAAGGAAAAATGTTAAATTGGAAAGAGAAAATTGTATGGAATGTCAATGAATTTCCTAGTGAAGAATATGCCGAAGTGATGATTGATTCAATATTAATGCCTATTGAAGATAGCTTTGAAGGCAGAAGAATGATAAATCCAGCAAAATTAAAGTTTAAATTTTCTTGGCTAGATCAAGAAGATGCTGCAAGAAAACAAGGCAATAGAAGAGATTTTATAAAAACAGAAGTCGTATCGGTATATCCCGACACCACAGTATGGATAAAAGACTATAATTACTCTTACAATGACCCAATGCATCAGGACTATTTTTACCACCAAGCATACAATGATTATCCTGTGGTAGGTGTGTCTTGGCTGCAGGCTAAAGCTTTTTGTCAGTGGAGAACAAAAAAGAAAAATGATTATTTAAGCACTAAGAAAAACCCAACACAAATTCCTCAATTTCGATTAGCGACTGAAGCTGAGTGGGAATATGCTTCACGCGGCGGTCTTGAAAATGCAACTTATCCTTGGGGAGGACCATACACCACGAATGACAGAGGTTGTTTTTTAGCAAACTTTAAACCTGCCAGAGGTAATTATGCTGTTGATGGGGCTTTATATACCATGGAGGCAAAATCGTATTTCCCAAATGATTTTGGATTGTACAATATGGCGGGCAATGTTTCTGAATGGACAAACACAGCTTATAGTGAAGCATCCTATTATATCGGTTCCACCATGAATCCGAATGTAGAAATTGATAAAAACAAAAGAAAAGTAATACGTGGAGGCTCATGGAAAGATGTAGCCTATTTTTTAGAGGTAAGCACTCGGGATTATGAGTATGCTGACTCAGCTAGAAGTTATATTGGTTTTAGGACAGTGCAAGATTTTCTTGGCACCAATATTAACGGAGAATAAAATCAACCAAAAATAAACTAACAAACAAAAAATCTTTATTATGGCACAATCAAAAAACAGAAAAAAATTATTTAATTACGCTTATGGTATTGGAGCATCTATAGTAATTTTAGGTGCATTATTTAAAATTCAACACTGGCCATTAGGTAGTGAAATGTTGACCATTGGTATGGTTGTGGAAGCCATTGTATTTTTTGTTTCTGCCTTCGATTCTGTTGAAGAAGATTTGGACTGGACCTTAATTTATCCTGAATTGGCGGGCGGTGACAGACGTGAGAAAGATGCCGGACAAGCCAAAGAAGTACAAGGATTGCTTTCACAAAAATTAGACGATATGCTTAGAGATGCGAAACTTGATTCAGGTTTAATGCAAAGTTTAAGCGAAAGCATACAAAATTTTAAAGGAGCAGCCGAAAATATCGCTCCGGCAGTAAATTCTATTGCTGCAACAAATAAATACAGCGAGCAAATGTTTTTGGCCGCTGCACAAATGGAATCTTTAAATAGCTTGTACAAAGTTCAAGTGGAAAGCACCAGCAAACAAGCCGAAATTAATTTACAGGTTACTGAAAATGCAACTAGGTTAAAAGAACAAATGGAATCTTTGGCAACAAACCTATCATCACTTAACGGTGTTTATGGTGGTATGCTATCAGCAATGTCAATTAAAAACTAATTAGTTGAGAAAAAAATTATTAACTAAAAAAACTAATTGGTATGGCTTCAGGTAAATTATCACCAAGGCAGAAAATGATTAACATCATGTACTTAGTCTTCATCTCAATGATTGCGATGCAAATGTCTAAGGAAGTACTTTCTGCATTCGGATATATGAATGAAAAACTTACAGAGAATAATTCAACGGCCTCTGCAAAAAATAAGGCAACTCTTGAAAACTTAGCGACTAAGGCACAAGAACAACCTGAAAAATATAGCGAACTTCATGCGAAAGCGTTAGAGGTGGACAAATTATCTTCAAAATTCAATGATTATTTAGAAGAAAAAAAGCAATTTTTTCTTAAAGATCAAAAAGATTTGAAAGACTATGAAACAATGGATCCGACAGGAATTGTTGATCAACACTTTTTTACTGGTGATAAGTTTACGACGGAAGGACAGGAATTTTTAGACCAAATAAACGGCTATAGAGATGCCATCGTTAAAATTGTTGGAGAAAAAAGTCCATTGGCCGCCACTATTAAAAGCAGGTTCGATACTTCTCCCCAAGTAACTAAAAAAAGTGGTAAGCAACTTTGGTTAAAAAACAGGTATGAAGGATTTCCTTTGATTTCTACCATTACCAATTTAACTTCGATGCAAACCGATATCAGAACAACACAATCTGAAATTTTCGGGACTCTTTTAGGCGGACAATTGGAAAGTGATGTTTCCATGTCCAATTACAAAACAATTTTAATCCCTGAAAAATCTGCTTTCTTTCAAGGCGAAAACTTTAAAGGTAAAATTGTTTTGGGACGTTATGACGCATCTTTGGTGCCATCAGAAGTTGTTGTAAACGGTCAGAAAATAACTACCATACAAGATGGTGGTGCCATATTAGATTTTCCTGCCGGTGCGGTTGGGGAACGCGAAATAAAAGGGAAATTTGTTTTTATAGAAAACGGAGAACCTGTTGAAATTGAAATTAGCAGTACATACGCTGTTATTCCAAAACCAAATAGTGCCGTAATTTCTGCCGATAAAATGAACGTTGTATACAGAGGTGTGGCGAATCCAATGACTATTTCAATTCCCGGAATACCGGATAATTTGGTCAATGCATCTGGCGCAGGCTTATCTAGAGCAAGCGGTTCAGGTAAATATATTATGACACCTGGCTCAGGAAGAGATGTAAAAATAAATGTTACCGGAAAACTTCCTAACGGACAATCGGTTAGTTCTTCACAAGATTTTAGGATTAAGGATATTCCTTCACCTAGCGGAGCTATCAGAAAGCAATCGGGTTATGTTAAAATGCCTTCATCAAGTTTAGAGAATTCTACCGTTAGCGCAGAATTGCCAGATTTTGATTTTGACTTGTCGTTGAATACATCCGGATTTACAATCAAAGTGCCGGGACAATCTGCCGTGGTTGTGGGTGGAAATAAAATGAATGATGCCGCAAGAAAAGCGATTGCCAAAGCAAAAAGAGGTGATGTTATTACAATATTCGACATAAAATCGTCGTTAAGTGGTAATACTTCTTATAAAATTAAAGATGCTTCGGCAGTGAGTATAGAAATACAATAAAATAAATTTTAAATGATAAATAGGAAAAATATTGGAATTTTTATTTTGGCATTTGTGCTGTTTAATACCATGTATGCACAGTCAAATCTATTGAACGCCAAAACGCCTTCTGATATTGGAAAAAAAACAGCAGCGCAAAAAGCCGTAGACAACGATAAGCCATTAGCTTATGGATATGTTGATGACAGGGATATTCTTTGGTCTAAAGTTGTTTGGGAATACCTTGACTTAAATGAGCGAATCAATATGCCATTTTATTATCCAGTAGACACCATGAATGTGTCTTTGGATAGGCGATCGCTCTTTGATACCCTATTAAAAGGTATTAAAAATGGTGATATTACGGAGATTTATGACGATTCTTACTTTACCGCTAAAATGACCAAAGCTGAAATTAACAGCAAGCTATTTAGAATTGACACTACGGATGCTGGTTTTGATGAAATGAATGCCGGAAACCAAAATATTGATGAATACGTTGATAAAATTAATTTAACTTCCCAAGATATTGAAGGTTTTAGAATTAAAGGTCTTTGGTATTTCGACAAACGTCAGGGTGAATTAAAATATCGTATGATTGCATTAGCACCTATTGCACCCGATGTTCAAACAATGGGAAGAGAGGATATCAATATTTCTGAGCAGTTGGCATTGTTTTGGGTTTATTTTCCCGATGCCCGTGAAGTACTTCATAACGCAAAAGTTTTCAATCAAAAAAATTCAGCGTATCCAATATCTTTTGATCATTTGTTAAACGCAAGAAGATTCAGTTCAATTATTTATAAAGAGGAAAATATATACGGTGATCGGGATGTTGATCAATACGTGAAAGGAAATGCTTTATTCCAGGTATTGGAGTCTGATAAAATTAAAGATGACATCAGAAATAAAGAACTCAATATGTGGAATTATTAAAAAATTAATTATGAAATCTAAAAACTCCTGCAATTTGCGGGAGTTTTTTGTTTTATAAAGTAAATTTGCAAGATGAAAGTTGATTATATCATAGTTGGTTTGGGATTGGCGGGATTGGCCTTTAGCAAAGAATTGGAAAAAAATAGAAAATCCTACTTGGTTTTTGAGGATTATTCCCAAAATTCTTCAATGGTAGCCGGAGGTGTTTACAATCCTGTAGTATTAAAAAGATTTACACCAGTTTGGAATGCAGCTGAACAATTGGATATCGCATTGCCATTTTATAAGGATTTAGAAATTCAATTCAATAAAAAATACGATTATTCCATTGATATTTACCGAATATTCAAATCGGTAGAAGAACAAAATAATTGGTTTACTGCCTGCGACAAT
>JAWOHJ010000288.1:0-15037 GCA_046485225.1 Lutibacter sp.
GTTAACGATTCCAGTTCAATGGCATGTTTCGTAAAAAATTCATCCACTTTTTTGATATAATTGTTATCCAAAAAAGCAGAATAAAAATTCACCTGAATAACGCCGCCGTTTTTAGCAATAGCTAAAATTTGTTCATCGTTTAAATTCCGTTGATGCTGGCACAAAGCATAAACAGCGCTATGCGATGCAATTATTGGTTTTGTGGTAATGTTTATAACATCCCAAAAAGTTTGAGCACCTACATGAGAAATATCTATCATCATCCCCAAATCATTCATTTTTTGAACGACTTGTTTTCCAAAATCCGACAAACCACTGCGTGTCAAATCGTTGTTGTAGGTTTCGTCGTAAGCACTTGAAGCCCAATTTGTTGAATTGTTCCATGTAAGCGTCATATATCTGACACCCCGATTGTATAAAACCACCAGTTTATCCAAATCATTCTCAATCATATGTCCGCCTTCAACCCCAAACATGGCAGCTATTTTTTGTTGTTTGACTGCTTTATGCAATGCTTTGCTATTGGCTACTTTTACAATTTTTTTCGGATTTCGTTTTAGCACAGCATCCAAAGAATCCATTTGCCGATGTGCAAATTCATACGGATTTTTTTTATTACCGTCGCAAAACACCGAAAAGAGCTGCACATCAATGCCCCCTTTTTTTAACCTTGCTAAATCGCTGTGTGTTTTTCCGCTTAAATCGGTATCGAAAACATAGCCTAAATCTGTTGTTTTACTTAAAAAATCGTTGTGGCTGTCAATGAAAATTGCATTTTCATGAATTTTTTGATACGACTGTGACGAGAGTTGATGCCCTAATAAAATACTTATAAGTAAAATTTTTGTTTTCAAATTGGTTTTGATGTTAATTATCAGCTACTGTTATTTTGAACCTACACTATTCACTTCAATCCAATAACCGTCGGGATCCTGAAAGTAAATTTGCTTAATTCCATCTGCTCTTTTTGATATTTTATTTTGGGCTCCCGGCCAATCGGAATAAATGACATTTGGCGCTTCCAATGATTTGACAAAGGCATCAAACTTTGCAGTTGTCAATGCAAAATGAACCGCTTTATTGATGGTAACAGGCTCTTTCAAAATGGAAACCAAGTGTAATTCTTTTCCTTCTCCAAAAGAAAACCATCGGATCCCATCCATTTTTGTGCGATTGGTGATTTCCTTTAGCTGTAAAACTTCTTGGTAGAAAATAGCTGATTTATCTAGGTCTTTTACTGATAATGCGATATGATTAAAAGTAAATTGACTTATTTCCTGTGCTTGAAGCATTCCGAAATAGCCAACTGCGATAATGATTATGATTGATTTTTTCATCAGAATAATTTTACTTTAAATTTATTTACAAATAGCATTTCCTAGTGCAAAACCTCAAAAGCCTAGAATATTTTGACAACTTATTATATTAAAAGACATCAATTTTAAAAAAAAAGATTTTATCCCGATGGAGCATTTCAAAATACGCCCTCGGGATAAAATATTTTAAACTATTTTGCTGCAGCGTCGCTATTGTAAATGTCCCTGATGCATATATATTTTCCATCACGCTTTTCCCAGACAGCCATATATTTACCTGTTCTGATCACTTTGCCTGAGGCATCTTTAGATATTGCTGTGCCAATCTCAGTCACCGTGTTTCCATCACCAAAAACTTCAATCGTCTCATAAGCAACTGTTTCTCCTTGGATTTTTTTTGCGAGATTTTGTTCAATATCCTTTTGAATGGCTGCTTTTCCTTTTAACATCGGAGCATTATTGGACATACTAATCGCATCATCCGAATAAAATGCAGCAACGGCATTTGCATTTCGCGCATTGTCAGCAGCTGCCCAGTCACTTTCCAAGCCTTGAATCTCGGCTTTTATATTGGCCATATCGGCTTTAGCTACTACTGGTTCTGCAGTTATAGCTGGTTCCATTTCAGTTTTTTTATCAGGTTGTGAGTTACACCCGATAGTGAAAATGGAAATTGCAAGTACTAACATTGAAAGTTTAAATAATTTCATTTTGTTCATTTTTTTTATGTTTAATTTTGCCTACTTTATTCGGTTTTTGGCTTCTCCCGTTTTATGTTTTGTTCATTTAATTCAATATTTCCAAATTTTTTCTTAGTTAATGCTGATGATTTTAAATTGATTTAACTGTATCTCCAAACATTATTTACCAAAAGCATCGGCAAGTTGTTTTGTATCAACGTATTGTTGAAAATTGGTGACTTTTCCATCTTTTAGCGTCCAAAGATGCGCAGCCTGAGTATTGTACTCTACGCCATTATTCTTTATTTTAGCTTTGTATCTTAAAGTAGCAAGCACTTGGTTATTAGACATTTCGTGCAGTTTTATATCTGTCAGGTTAAAATATTCATGTTCCGCGCCAATTCTGGCAAAAACGCCATTCAATACTTCATCCGGACCTATATAAGGATTTCCGTCGGCATAAGCATTTCCTTCGGCTTCGTTCCAAACAATATTGGCATCCATGCCACCAAGAACTGAAGGAATATCACCGGCAGCAAAGGCTTTGTATAAACCATCAATCACACTTAAATTTGAAGGAGTTTCAAAATTTACATCTGTTTCTTTTGCAGAAATATCAATAAGATAGTCAGAATCGCCATCCATAAATATCCCATGTTTTGTTATTTCATAACCTTGTCCGTACAAATAATCAGAAGTGATTTGTGCGTTGTAATCAAAAGATGCATAGATTATTCTTGCATTATCCTGACTTATTCCATTGCTGGTAAAAGCAAAGAAAAACAGCATTGCGAAGTAAATTTTTAAAGTTTTCATGGTTTTAAATTTTAGTGAATATTTTAGTTTGACTTTATCTTTAAAACAATTTATTAGCCATTAACTAGCCTTTAGTTTTTCAATACGATTCGAAAACGAGCTTTTCCTGATTTTAAATGTTCTAAAGCTTCATTTGCCTTTGACATGGGAAATTCTTCAGTAATTGGATAGATGTTATGACGAACGCAAAATTCAAGCATCGTTCGGGTCAGTGCCGGGCTGCCAAGTGGGCTTCCTGTAACTGATTTTTCTCCTGTAAGTAGCGTAAATGCAGGAATAGCCATAGGTTCCAAAACCGCACCAACATTGTGAAATTTTCCTTTAGGAGCCAGCGCCACCAAATAGGAATTCCAATCCAGGGTTACGTTGGTTGTATTCAGGATAAAATTCAAGGTGCCGGCGATTTTAGCCAATTCATCAGGATTCGTGGAATCCACCACTTTGGTCGCTCCCATTGCTAAAATAGATTCTTTTTTACTTGGGTTAGAGCTAAAAGCAATTACCTCACATCCCCATTTGTTTAGGAATTTGAGTGCCATATGACCCAAGCCCCCAATTCCGATAACGCCTACCTTGTCAGTAGCTTTTACCCCTGCAATTAAGATTGGATTAAAGACAGTGATTCCACCGCAAAGCAGCGGGCCTGCTTTCACCAAGTCTATTCCTTCCGGTAATTGAATTGCCCAAGACCAATGACTTCGCACATAATCTGCAAAGCCACCGTGTCTTCCACCAATGGTATATTCGGCCTTTGTGCAAAGATGATGGGACCCGTCCATACACTCATGGCAGGACATGCAGGATCCCGAGTACCATCCCACGCCCACTTTATCTCCAACTTTGATATTTTTGACTGAATTTCCAGTAGCGATCACTTCACCGATAATCTCGTGACCCGGGACAATGGGATAGCTAGTCATTCCCCAATCATTGTTCATCATACTGAGATCCGAATGACAGATTCCACAGTTGAGCACTTTGACATCGACTTGTTCTGCGCCAATTTCTCCCATTTCGTAAGAGAAAGGTTCTAGTTTTTGGTTGGGGCCTTTGGCTGCTAATGCGGATACTTTCATAATTTGTTGAATTTTATAACTTGGTTTTATTAGTTTCGTTTGCGTTTTATTATGCTTTATGAACTTCCAGCTCTATTTCAATCAGAAATTCTGGTAGCGCCAATTCTTTTACGCCCAGCCAGGAACCAGTAGGGAAATGATTTTTATAAATTTCAGTTCGGTAGGCAGCGTGTTCCAAAAACAAGGGCATGTTTGTGGTAAACACATCTTCCTTAACCACATCATCAAAGGTGCAATGGAAGTGTTTCAGTATTTTTTCCAAATCGGAATAACAGTTTTTCATTTGCTGTTCAAAATCACCCACCGCGGTTGGGTTGCCTTCATCGTCCATACTTACAGCACCGGAAATTTTTATGCTGCTGCCAATTTTAACCGCGTGAGAATAACCGTATGCTTTTTCAATCTCTGGGCGAAGGTTAAAGTATTCGGGTTTTTGGTTAACTTTTTCCATTTGAATTAGATTTAGTAGTTGTTTAATATTTCTTTAACGGGCGGGAATTTCAGAAATAAACATATTTGTTTTTAAGAATTTAACGCACTTTTTTCAAAAGCGTGGCCATATATTTAAACTTCATATCTCGTGTGGCCATTCCTTCCTGAATTTTTTGCATTTGTTCTTTTGACAATTCGGGTCCAACTGTATTTCCACCATTAAATAACTGATTATAATCTTTATACATATCTGTTGTTATGTGGGTAGCAGAAACATCACTTCCTGTTGGCAACATATAACGCATCAAACCCCAATTTCCTCTTATTCCTGCATCAACCTCTTTTTGGGCCATTGGTTTAAAAATTTCTGTTTCAAATTTTTCATAATTTTCATAATTTGCAATAGAAACTTTCATTAAATTTATTCCAGCTACCATTCCTAACGGCATCTCAAATTTATCTTTTGTTGCGGCAATTTGTTCTAGATAAATACGTGAAGCCAAATCCCTTGATTTTGCAGAATTGTTGAATCTGCTCATAAGTTGTTCCTCTGACATTTTTGGATAAGCGGCTTTCAAGGCTGACTCCAAATTGCCGGCACCACTCATCATTTTTACAGGATCGTTATAAAGCGTAACTGTTAAATATTGATATCCCTGATTTTCACCGCCAGGCTGCAGACTCCATAAATCCCAACCTAAAATATCCCCGTTTTTAGTTCTTTGTTCATGAATCTTTTCCCAAAAAGATTCCGTTTCCATATAGGCTTGTTCTTGCTCATTGTCCACTTTCATAAATTCAAATAATAAATATAATTTGTCCTGAGCGACAGCGGCGTTACCCATCAAAACTATTGCAATTAGCATCAGAAATTTTTTCATGAGATTACATATTTAGTTAGTATTTAAGACTTATAATGATTAAAAAATTATTCTGTTTCAGAATTGTTTTCATCGGCCATTTTAGCTGCCAATTCAATTTCCTGAATAGCCAAAACAATTGGTGCATTGTCCCAATAACCATATTCTCTTACAATTTTGCCATCGATAAATTGCGCTGTTAAATGAACAGGAATTTCAATCACTTTATTATTGGCGGCCAAAGTGCCTTTCCAAACTCCCCAAAAGTTGACCCAGGTATTTCCGTCATCGGTTGTTGCCATTTCATATTCCTGGCCTTTCTCCACAAATCCTCTTGAAGAAAATACAGTTTCATTATTTTGATGAAATTCAGGTATTTTATTGGCCATCATTGGAACGGTTGTATTAAAAAATACATTTGCAGTATCTGCATAATGAGACACCAAAGATTCCCAATTTTTGTCAGTATAATCCTTAAGTCCAGCTTTATAGGTTTCAATTTCGGCTGATTTTTGTGTGTAACGCTCTGGTTTTGTGTCACAAGATGTAAAAAGAACTATTGCAAGTCCAAATAAAAATAGATTTTTCATAAGTTTTAGTTTTTAATTTGGGTATGAGCTTTAAAAATCATACCCGATTTTGTTTAATGATTTGGTTATTATTCTTGTTATTAATTTTTCATCTCTACCCGAATCAGACGAATGGTAATGGTTTTGCTTAAATTTTCTATGGAATGCGCCGCTTCTGCATCTTTCCACATCGTCATCGGAAATTTTAGCGCTGGTTTTATTTGGCGAGTATCCATAATAATTTTTCCGTCATTGTCATAATCTATAAAATCGCCCGCTTCCTTAATATAGAATACACTTGGCCATTGGTGGTGATGAACTTCTTCTGTTTCACCCGGCGCAACGGTAATTGCCAATACGCGTACTTTATCATTTTCCATTAAGATTTTATGATTTTTTGGCGCTGCAACAACAGCATCTAAATTTGACGGCCAATCATTTGGCTCATCCCCATGGGGGTCTGCACTTCTATAGGCAAATGTTTGCGTGGCTAATTTTTCTTTTTCCTGGCTGAAAACATCTTCTGCAATAAAAAATACCAATAATAATGTGATGTAAGTTTTCATAATTTTGAATAGTCAAATTGATTATTATTCTGTTAAGGAATTTCATTCCTTTAAAAAACCAATGGCCGGCTGAAAAGAAATTCTCAATTCACGCGATGCCTTTTCATTCTGGTAAATGATTTTTGCCTTATTTTTTGGAGCTTTGTTATTCAACATCAAACTAATATCAGATACAGAATAACTTTCACTGCTCAACAAATAATTTTCACCATGAAGTCCGGAGGTGGTTGCTGCTTTAAAAATGGCTTTCGCAACATCCTTAACATCAATAATAGCCATTTCCGCATTGGTATCATATAGCATTTGTACAAATGGATTTGGGGCAATGTTGTTTTTAAACAGAAATTGCAACCCAGTTGAAGTAGAGTCTTCCCTATTTGATAAAGATTTCCCCATCACTGCCACTGGTGATACGGTTGTGATTTCAAAAGAAAGATTAGGGTTTTCCTTTATGAATTTTTCCACCGTTTGGTTGGCAATAAATTTGGCCTGGGCATACGGATGGCTTTGCTCACTCATAAAAGGATTGTCATTTTCACTTATGGTATCCGTTGGTGTTTTTCCCCCAGGAGGAAGCGGAAAATTGGTGTTGTATGCAGCCACTGAAGCAATAAAAATTACTTTTTTAATGGTTTTAGATTGTTGAATGACTTCCAAAAAATTTTCTGTACCTTTTATTGTAGGGTCAAATAATTCAGTTTTTGGGTCTTTTACGTCTAATTGGAATGGCGTTCCGCCGTGAATTAAAATTTCACACTCATTTGCAAAAGCCTCTAATTCGCGAATATTTTTTACATTGAGTGCGCAAATTTCTAAATTTGCTGAATTGTTAAAATTTAACAAATGCAGATATTTTACTGTTTTAGAAATATTGGTTGATGAAACTTTTACTTCGTGTCCATTTTCTAAAAATAATTTGGTGATGTAGCTTCCAATAAAGCCCGCCCCTCCAATAATACCTACTTTTTTCATTGTTTTAAATTTAATAACCTGTTCAAGCTAAAAATTAAGCTTGGACAGGAGGATAAGTTTTATTATTCTTTTGTTTCCTCAGTGATGGTCTCTGGCGGAACATTTTCTTTAAGTTTTTGCAATTCCATTGCGATGGATGAATTGTCCCAATAGCCAAATTCTTTGACTATTTTTCCGTCAATAAATTGCGCGGTTAAATGCACTGGAATTTCATATAATTGATCGTTGGCTTTAAGTCTGCCTTGCCATAATCCCCAAAAATTAACCCAGGTCTCTCCCTTATCTGTGACAACCATTTCATATTCAGACTCTTCTGAGATATAATTATAAGATGACAATGTTGCAATATCTTCATTATTTTGCGAGATCGCTTGCGCAAGTGTCATTGCATTCTTTTCATTGGTATTGTATCCAATTTTTGCGGTATCTGCATAATGGGTTGCAAATGACGCCCAGTTTGCCATTTCATAGTCTTTGATAGCTTTTTTGTAGGTTTCTATCTCGGGTGAGTTTTGGGTGTATCGCACTTCATTTTTACATCCTGCAATTGTGGCGATTACCAATACAAGGAGTAGATTTTTTTTCATTAGATTTGATTTTTAAATTCGGGCATGACCATATCAAATCATACCCGAATTTGGCTTAGTTAGTAGCTAAGTTGATTAATTTGTAAGCGTTTAGTTGCTTAATTCTTCATTTAAAGAATACAAGTAACCCCAGGAATTTTCAATAATAGCCCTGAATTTGGCTCTCGTCTCATCGGTTTTTTTCTTTCCATGTTTGTTTTCATAGATTTTCCATACGCCATCTCTGGTAATGTCTAAAGCTGCAAATCCTTTAAAAGGTGTTGAAACCATATAATCAGGTGAATCCGGTCCACCTCCAGCAAATGAGTACCAAGTACTTCTAGGTGTTCCTTCAACTGATCTTATTGTTGAAGATGTCTCTTTAATAAGTTCATTAAAAGCAGGGCCGTTATCAACCCTAAAGAAAGTAACCCAAACAAGTTTTGTGCCTTCAGAAGGAGTTGATTTGCTAACTTCTGGCATGGTACGGGCAATGTTGTAATTCACTTTCACTACATGAGGCATAATAAAATCAAGTACTTTCATACGACATTCTTTTCCAGCAGCATCTTCCTTGTCCATTTCAGCCCAATTGTCCATCATCCCTGTTAAAACATACATAATCCCTTCTCCTTGAACGCGCCTCCAAACATTAAATTTATCGGTTCCTTTGTTTTCCAAATAGCATTCTTTCCACATTTTTACGCCAGCAATAAATTGTGATTCGTGGCCAGGTTTTACTGTAATTTCACTCATGTTTAATAGTTTACTTCCATCATTTTGAGAAAATGCAAACATTGGAATAAGAACTGCAAGCAATAATAATTTTTTCATAATTTTAAATATTTAGTTTGTTAGATGTTCAAAACTAAGTTGTGAACTTCAAAAAAAATTGCATAATTATTGCAAAAACTTGGACTTTTATGGCAAAAAAATTGATTTTAGAAGAAAAATTACAATTTGGAAATTAACAATGAATTTTTGTTATGATAAACGGGAAGTGTTGTCTTTTTTGTAAGCAGATGGGCTACAGCCGAATTGGTTTTTAAAAGCTCGTGAAAAATAAGTTTGATCGTTAAAACCTGTCTGAAAACAAATATCTGCTAAGGTTCCAGCATTTTTTTTGATTAAATCTGCTGCGCGTTGCAATCTAATATTACGGATTAATTGACCCGGAGCCTGATCTATAAGCGCTTGAAGTTTACGGTTTAATTGGGATGGACTTAAACACATTTTATCTGCAAGTTGCTCCACACTAAAACTGGTGTTCTCTATATTGTCCTTGATGTGTTGAATCGCTTTTTCCAAAAATAGCTGATCAACGGATGCCAGCGGAATTTCATCAGAGGCAACCACAAATTTATTTTGATATTTTTTAAGTAGCTGCTCTCTTTGCTGAATAAGATTGTTTAAAATTAATTGAAGTTCTTTTACGCTAAACGGTTTTGTTAAGTAAGCCTCAATACCGGTTTCCAATCCCGCAAGCCGATCTTCATGTGCAGCTTTTCCTGTTAAAATAACAATAGGAATATGGCTCGTTTTTTCTTCATTTCTTAAAAGATGAACCATAGAAATTCCATCAAGTTTTGGCATCATCACATCGGTAATTATTACATCCGGAATTGTTCTTTTTGCTTGTTCAAAACCTTCCTCCCCATTAGAAGCTTCAATAACTTTATAGGTTGGTTGCAAAAGATTTTTGACAAAAGTTCTTATTGCCAAATTGTCTTCAACCAAAACAATGATTTTTTTATCGAAGCTTATTTCGGGTATTTGCAGCTTCTTATTTTGATGAATATTTATTACGGAAGGATTTTGATTTTTTAATTCACTTACCTGTTCATTACTGATTTCAGAAACATTTCCGAAAGGAAGTTCTATGGAAAAAGTTGTTCCATTTTGTCCGATTAATTCTTCATTATTGAAAGCTTTTACGGTTCCACTATGCAATTCAACCAATTCTTTCACCAAAGCCAATCCAATCCCGGTGCCTTCATACAAGCGGGTGTCCGAATTGTCTGCCTGATAAAATCGGTCAAAAATATTTGAAATGCTCTCTTTTTTAATCCCAATACCGTTGTCACAAATACAAATTGATAACAATTCTTGATTTTTTCGTTGGATTGTTAAGGTAATTTCTCCATGTTCAGGCGTAAATTTCAAGGCATTTGACACAATATTCATGATAATTTTTTCCATTTTTTCATCATCAAAAACAACCTGAATATCTGTTTCATCGGAAACAAAATTCAGGGAAATATGTCTTTTTTCTGAAAATGATTCTACGGAAAAAAATAAATTTTTAAGATATAAAACGATGTTTTGCTGCGACAGTTTCAAGTTCATTTTTCCTGCTTCCAATTTGGAAATATCCAACAATTCATTGATCAGTTTTAAAAGTGTTTTTGCATTTTGGTCGATGCCTTGCGCTTGTTTTTTTATATGATTTGTTGGCAACGCTTCCATCAAATTTTCGGCATAACCACTAATTAATGTTAAAGGTGTTCTAAATTCGTGAGAAATATTGGCGAAAAATCGCGATTTCAATTGGTCTAAAACCTTCAAAGTATTGTACTCTTTTTGTTCAAGCTCAAGTTCATTTTTCATCGTAATCCTTTTCATTTCATATTTTCTGATAAAAAAGAAAAGCAACAAAATAAGCAACATATAAAAAGATAATGCCCACCAAGTTGCTGACCAATGTGGTAAAACCTTGAATGGAATGGAAATTCCTTCTTCATTCCAAACCCCGTCATTATTGCTGCCTTTAACGTTTAATATATAATTGCCCGACGGTAAATGGGTAAATGTTGCAGTTCTTGAATTGTCTAAATAAATCCAATTTTCATTAAAATTTTCAAGTTTATATGCAAATTTATTCTTGGTTGGAGATGAAAAATCAAGTGCAGCAAATTCAAATATAATGATTTCGTCACGTGGTGTAAAGGTGATGTTTTCGTTTTTATTGATGGGAATTTCTTTGCTTTCTGCAATCTCATTCTTTTTTTTGCTTTGGCTGTAAACTTTTAAACCGGTTATACCAAGTAAAGGCTGAAACGGATTGTCATTTATTTGATCGGGAAAGAAATAATTTAAGCCATTAATTCCACCAAAAAACAATTCTCCTTTTGAGCCTTTAAAAACGGCGCCTGTATTAAACTCATTGCTTTGCAAGCCGTCTTCAACATCATAATTTCTGATTTTTTTTGTTTTTATATTGTATTTGGAAATTCCTTTATTGGTGCTTAACCATAAATTATCCTGCGAATCAGAAGTAATTCCATAAATTACATTGTTTGGCAATCCGTCTTTTTGGGTGAAATGTGTAAAGGACTGTTTGTTAATATCAAATAAATTTAACCCGCTTGAAGTTCCTATCCATAAAAATCCATCAGGCTTTACAGGATCCGGAAAAACCGCATTTACCTGATTATTGCTTAAGCTATTAGGTTTTTTAGGATTGTTTTGATATCCGTAAAAAATTTCTTTGTTTTTATCAAAAACCAACAACCCATTTTTTGTGCCCAACCACAATTGGTTTTTGTTATCTTCATAAATAAAACAGCGTTTTGTTGTACTGTTCATCGGATTGTTAAGGAGTTTAAAATGATTAAAAATTCCTTTTTTCCTGTCTGTCATTTTACTCAGGAAGTTTTCTGTAACAATCCAAATAATTCCATTTTTGTCTTCAAATATTGAATTTACGTTGCTAAGCGGTAATCCGTTCGGGTTTTCACGATCATATTTAAATTGCTTAGCTGTTTCTGTTATCGGATTGTAGACAAACAAACCTTCCGTTGAGGCAAACCATAAATTGCCATCTGTGGATTTAATCATTGACCAAACGCTTGTGTTGCCAAAGTCGTTGAGTTTTGTAGAACTTGTTTCAAAACTTTTAAGTTCGCCTGTTTTTCGATCCCAACGATAAAGCACTTCTGCGCTAATCCAAACATAACGCTCACTTTCTTCTAAAATAGCACGAATACTGAAACCTGTTACCCTTGAAATGGTTGTTGCTTTTCGTTTTAACAGCCCAAACCTATTTGCTTTTGGATCGTAATAATCAATACCCATTCCGCTGGTGCCAATCCACAAAATATTTGTTCGGTCTAAAAACAAACTTGAAATACTGTTGTAACTAATTGATTCAGGTTTTAACGGGTCATTTTTAACAGATTCGTATTTTAATGTTTTTGTATCAAAACGCATTAACTCGCCGGGAGTTGCCAGCCATAAAATACCTTGCTTGTCTTGTACAATTGCATTAATTTCTCCCCATCCATATCTAAAAATGTTCAAGTGATGCGGAAATACTTTGAAAGAATTATCAACTGTATTAAATTTAACCAATCCGGTACGTGTGCCCAGCCACAGGTAATTTTTATCAGATTTACTGATGGAAGAAATGGAAAAATCAGCATCACCTGCAAGCGCATTTGGGTGTTTTATATCAAAATAGAAAGAAGAAACCGCTGCAGTTTTGGGATCCATTCGGTTCAATCCTTTGTTGGTTCCAATCCAAATAATTCCTGCATCATCAACAACTATTTTTTTGATAATGTTGCTGCAGAGATTGTATTTGCCCGAAGAATCATTGTGGTACTGTTGTATTTTAGTAAAATCGTGCAGTTGGTTCAAAAAAGGGATTTTAAAAATACCGCTACCTATTGTTCCTATCCAAATATCACCTGTTTTATCTTGGGCTATCGTATTAATTCCGTCGGAATTTTTATTTTTCGAATTATTTAAAGGAAGTGAAATTCTTTGGAATGATTGAGAAGCAGCATTGTAAACATTAACGATTCCTATATCGGTGCCAATCCATAATTTTCCATTGTGGTCAGTAAACAGTGAACTGATATAATTTGATGAAATTGAATTTGGATTATTGGGCTCATTTTGAAACACTTTAAATCGATAACCATCATATTTGTTTAGGCCGTCTTTGGTTCCAAACCACATAAAACCTTCCTTGTCCTGGGCGATTGATAAAACCAAATTTTGCGACAAACCATCGTTGTTTGTCAAATGTTTAAAACGGATATCTTGGGCAAGACTTTTTAATGGAATTAAAATCCACAGCAATAAAAATAAAGTGAAATATTTAATCATTTGATTCATCTTTCCTGTTTAATATTTTAACAGATAAATGGTACTATGAATCGATTTGAGGCAGTAATTAATAATTGAATTAAAACATTCATTATTAATTTAAATACGATTTTAATAAGTGATCACTAAAATATATTATTCTTTGTTAAAGGGGTTTACAATTTGTAATAACATCATTATCAATCACTCAGTTCGGCCAAATATAAAAAATTTAATGATAAGTTTTACAGAAATGCTATTTTAATAATTATTTAACAATGATGTTTTAGTGATTTTATTATTTGCCCGCTTTAAATTAAATATGGTTTTATATAATTCATAATATTGGTTGTATTTTTACGCCTTTTTTGTGTTAAAAAATCATCTTTTTTTACATTTTTTTAACTTATCTTTATGTTTAAAAGATTATAATTGCATATGATAAATAAAATATTATATACAGCGTTATTTCTACTTTCACTTCAGGGATTTTCTCAGGAAATTAAAAATACCGATACCATAAAAGAAAGTTCAATCTTAGTGACTTTGAAAGGTCAGGTTATTGATAATAACAGTAAAATGCCTTTATCTGGCACACATTTATTTAACCTAAACTCTGTTATTGGAACAGTTTCTAATGAAAAGGGAATATTTGAATTGGCAACAACCGTAAATGATACCATATACATTTCTTATTTGGGTTATCAATCCATAAAATTGAAAATCACCAATGATTTACTCAAAGGAAACGAGTTGGTAATCGAATTATACGAAAGAACGGAACAAATGAAGGAAATTGTGGTGAACTCACACAAACTCATCGGTGTTCTGGAAATCGATGCAAAAAATGTTCCTAAAGATAAATTTTCGCGTATTCACATTAACGGCATGCCACAAACTTATGAAGTTAGCACAAGACAACGTAAAGAGTTTAATTCGCCTATTGATGCGTTATTTAGACCAATTGATTATGTATACAATATGTTCGGAAAAAGTCCAGCCCAATTAAAAAAGCTGAAGAAATTGAAAGACGATGACAAACTTCGTAATATGCTGGATACCAGCAACAGAGAATTGTTGATGGAATATTTAGGGATGACAGCCGAAGAATTAAACGAATTGTTAAATGAATGCAACTACTCCGACTATTTTATAAAATCTGCCAGCGATTTACAACTTATTGAAGCGGTGTTGCTTTGTTATGAAAATCATAAAGCTATTAAAAAAGGAAGCACCGTTAAAGAAAATTAAAGCCCCCTAACCCCCGAAGGGGGAATTTGCAATGGTCACATCATTTGACTTAACAGAAACAAACTCCCTTTTCTTTGGAAAAGCCTGTCCCGTCCCGCAAGCTATCGGGATTAGAACGGGAGGCTGGGGATAGGATTTACTGAGCAATTAATTCATCCAATAACTTTCTTATTTTATTGCTGTTCCAATCGGCTGAACCGGTTTTGGAAATTAAAATATTCCCTTTTTTATCAATTAAATAGGTTGCAGGAATGCTGTTTGTTTTGGTAAAACTGTTTGGCGGAGTGCTCACCGCATTGTAAACCGGCAAGTTATAACTGTTTTTGGTGAAAAATCCCTCCACAATTGGCCAATCTTCATTGGTCACAAATACAAAAGCTACCTTATCTTTATAATCGTCATATAATTTTTGAATCATTGGCATTTCTGCTCGGCATGGTGGACACCAGGTTGCCCAAAAGTTTACAAAAATAACTTTGTTCTCCAATTCCTTAAAATTAACACTCTCAGCATTTAATCCTTTTAAATCCCAATCATAAGAACTCAGTTTTTCACTTTTTTCAACTTCTTTTACGGATGGCGAAAAAGCAATCTGACGCATAAACCATTCTCTTGAAGGCGGATATAACAATACCCCAATGGCAATGACAAAAACAATGTTTGAAATGGATTTTTTATTTAGTTTGAAATTCATAAAATTCTATTTTGGGGTTAGTTGAAATACTTACAATTACCTTACAGCTTAACATAAAAAAACCTTTGAAATTCAAAGGTTTTTATTTATAAATTTGTAACTACCCTATTCTGCAACGATTACTTATTTAGTTTTCCCAATATTTCAG
>JAWOHJ010000293.1:0-3738 GCA_046485225.1 Lutibacter sp.
GGCGTTAAAGAAATTACGGATGCTGTAAATTTTTCCAAGGAAATGGGATTCTCCAAATTGGTGATTGTAAACGGAAATGATGCCTACAAACTTGCTGATTTATTGGCTGAAAATAAAATTCCGGTAATTATTGCAAGATCACACCGATTGCCTGGCAGCGAAGATGATGATTACGATTTGCCTTATAAAACAGCAAAATTACTGGTCGATAAAGGGGTGGTTGTTGCCATTGGTATGGAAGGTGGAATGGAAAGAATGAACTCCAGAAATTTGCCGTTTTATGCAGGTACTTGTGCTGCCTTCGGTTTGGATAAAGAGGAAGCTTTAAAATTAATTACGTCTAACGCCGCTAAAATTTTGGGAATTGATGCTTTTACAGGAACATTGGAAGTTGGTAAAGACGCTACGCTGTTTATTTCTGAAGGCGATGCTTTGGATATGCGGACCAATAAACTGACAGATGCATTTATTCAAGGAAGAAAAATAAGTTTAGAAACCCATCAAACTGAACTATGGCAACGCTACGATAAAAAATACAGTTCGCCAGAATAATTTAAAAGCCCTGAAAAATTTCAGGGCTTTTTTTATAATTAGTGCCGTTTTTAAAATTTTAATTATTAGTATCTTTGCGGTTTATTTTAGCAAAATGCACAAACAAATTACAAGCGTTCAAAATTCTCTCATCAAAGAATTGGTACAGCTTAAGGAAAAATCACGTTTACGCAAACAAACACAAACTTTTTTAATTGAAGGTTTGCGTGAAATTTCATTGGCTATTGAAGGAAATTATGTGATTCAAACCATTTTGGCAGCTACAGCAATTATCAATAATGAAGCAATTGAAAAACTGCTTAATTCAGTGAATTATCAAATTGAAGTGATTGAAATTTCAAATGACGTTTACCAAAAATTGGCCTTACGTGAATCAACCGAAGGAATTTTGGCAGTGGCGAAAAGCAAAGATTTATCGTTGAAATCAATTGTCTTCAAAAATGAGAATCCGCTAATTTTGGTTGCGGAAGCTCCAGAAAAACCTGGAAATATTGGGGCGCTTTTAAGAACTGCAGATGCGGCCGGAATTGATGCCGTGCTTATTGCCAATCCGAAAACCGATATCTACAATCCAAATATCGTTCGCTCCAGCATTGGCTGTGTTTTTACAACGCAAATAGCGACAGGAACAACTTCAGATATAATTTCATTTTTAAAGGGACACAATATCAACATTTATGCGGCGGCTTTATCGGCGTCTGTGGAATATCAAACCATAAATTACACTAAACCCAGCGCGATCATTGTAGGAACTGAAGCGACTGGTTTGACTGATGAATGGCTGCAAAACACTTCAAAAAACATCATTATTCCTATGCGAGGCGCCATAGATTCTATGAATGTATCTGTTAGTGCCGCAATCATTTTGTTTGAAGCGTTACGGCAACGGGGAAATAATTAGTTTTTTTTAGAAAAGAGAATATAGAATTGAGAAAATAGACAAAAAGCCACATTTAAACGATTCAACAAAAAACAAATTAAATAGAAATGATCAATCAACTTTTAACGAATAACTTTTAACTTTTTAATTAATGACTCCAGAAAAAATATTTTACCTATTAATTGCCATCATTACTGTTAAATTTTTGTTTGACACTTTTATGGATTCCTTAAATGCAAAACATTTTAATGATGCCATTCCTGCCGAATTGGATGGAATTTATAATACAGACGAATATTTAAAATCTCAGGCGTATAAAAAAGTAAATTATAAATTTTCAGCGGTGACAAGCATTATTTCCATTATTGTTACGTTGTTATTTTTTATTTTTGAAGGCTTTGCTTTTGTAGATCAAATTGCACGAAGCTTTTCGGACAACAGCATAGTGATTACGCTTATTTTCTTCGGAATTATTATGTTTGCTAGCGATTTGTTTTCACTTCCGTTTTCTTATTATTCGACATTTGTGATTGAAGAAAAATTTGGCTTCAACAAAACCACAAAAAAAACATTTGTATTTGATAAAATAAAAAGCTGGATTATGATGATTTTTTTGGGCGGCGGCGTTTTGGCATTGATCACTTGGTTTTATCAATTGACAACAACTAATTTTTGGTTATATGCCTGGGGATTAATGACTTTTATTACCGTTTTTATGAATCTTTTTTATTCAAAGTTGATTGTTCCTATATTTAATAAACAAACGCCTTTAGAAAATGGTGAATTAAAAAACGCCATTGAAGATTTTGCAAATAAAGTGGGGTTTAAGCTCGACAATGTTTTTGTGATTGATGGCTCAAAAAGATCCACAAAAGCAAATGCCTATTTTTCGGGATTCGGAAAACAAAAACGGGTTACGCTATACGATACTTTGATAAATGATTTGGAAACTGAAGAAATTGTGGCCGTTTTAGCTCATGAAATTGGCCATTATAAGAAAAAACACATCATATACAACCTGTTTTTTTCCATTTTATCAACCGGATTAACGTTCTATATTTTATCATTATTGGTAGGCAATGCAACCTTGTCCCAAGCTTTAGGTGTTGAAACTGCCAGTTTTCACATTGCACTAATTGCCATCGGTATTTTATATGTTCCAATTTCAGAAATTACAAGCTTGCTGATGAACGCTTTATCAAGAAAATTTGAATATCAGGCAGATGATTATGCAAAATCAAATTTTGATGCAAATGCTTTAATTTCAGCCTTAAAAAAATTGTCTAAAAACAGTTTAAGTAATTTAACGCCACACCCTTTATATGTAAAAATTCATTACTCCCACCCCACATTATTGCAACGTTTCGTAAATTTGAAAAAATAAATGCAAATAATTGGTTTATCAGTTATAATACCTATTTTTAAGCCATGACATACAACTTATCCATAGAAGAAGAGAATAAAGAAATTGCAAGGCGGTACAAGGATTTGTTGAAAGGCGCCTATCAAAAATTTACGGATACCGATAAAAAAGAAATTAGAAAAGCTTTTGAATTAGCCTTAGAGGCGCACAGTAAACAACGCCGCTTAACCGGCGAACCTTATATTTTTCATCCTATCGCCGTAGCAAAAATTGTTGCTTACGAAATTGGGCTTCATGCCACTTCTATTATTGCTGCTTTATTGCATGATGTTGTGGAAGACACCACTTATTCTATTGAAGATGTTGAGAAAATGTTTGGTGAAACTGTTGCTAGAATTGTTTACGGATTAACAAAAATTTCTCACTTAAAAAAAGATCAGGACGCATCTATTCAGGCTGAGAATTTTAAAAAAATGCTCTTGACACTAAATGATGATGTAAGGGTAATTTTGATAAAAATTGCAGATAGGTTGCACAATATGCAAACTATGGATTCGATGCCGGCAGATAAGCAAGTGAAAATTGCCTCGGAAACTCTGTATATTTATGCGCCACTGGCACATCGTTTAGGTCTTTATAACGTAAAAACCGAGTTAGAAAATCTTGGGTTGAAGTATACGGAACCTGAAGTTTATAACGAAATCCTTGACAGGGTTACACAAAGCAAGGAAGAACAAAATAAATATATAGAGACATTCTCCAATATTATAAGGGAATCTTTAGATCAAGAGGGGTTTGAATATTTCATAAAAGGCCGCAGAAAATCAATCTATTCCATTCATAAAAAAATGCTTTCACAAGGCGTCAATTATGATGAAATTTATGACAAATTTGCCATAAGAATCATTTATAAATCAACGCCAAAAGATGAAAAATTTGATGC
>JAWOHJ010000093.1:0-2520 GCA_046485225.1 Lutibacter sp.
GCGTTTTTTTAGACGCACAACACCAGTCATAGTGGAGGCTCAAGGGAGGATACAGGGGGGATACTCCATAGATACTCCATAGATAGTGTTACAGTAGTGTTACAGTGACTATAACATTCGGACTAAATAGTCTCTCCAAACTTTAGTTATTTATTTCCTAATTTTCATTCACTTTCAGTCGTGCGGTTGTAGTTGTTATTTGATTTGAAAAATCATTTTCCAAATATTTTAAATAACCCACAATGGCAATCATTCCCGCATTATCGGTGGTATATTCGAATTTTGGGATATAGGTTTTCCATCCAAATTTTTCTTCCGTAGCTTTTAAAGTTTCCCTGATTTCTGAATTTGCGCTAACGCCTCCGGCAATGGCAACATGCTTAATTCCGGTTAATTCAACCGCTTTTTCAAGTTTGTCGAACAAAATTTCAGCTATGGTTCGTTGAATGGACGCGCAAATATCATTTAAGTTTTCTTCAATGAAATTCGGATTTTCCTTAACTTTTTTCTGAATAAAATAGAGAATCCCTGTTTTTAATCCGCTGAAGCTAAAATTTAAATCGGCCATTTTTGGCTTGGAAAACTCAAAAGCATTCGGATTTCCAAGTCGTGCATATTTATCAACAAAGGGTCCGCCCGGATAAGGCAATCCCAAAATTTTTGCCGATTTGTCAAAAGCTTCGCCAACAGCATCATCCAAAGTTTCTCCAATAACTTCCATGTCAAAATAGCTGGTAATTTTTACAATTTGGGTATGTCCGCCACTAATGGTCAAACATAAAAACGGAAAAGGGGGTTTTTGTTGCTTTTCATCATCAATAAAATGGGCTAAAACGTGCGCCTGCATATGATTTACAGAAATTAACGGAATGTCTAAAGCCAGAGAAAGCGACCTTGCAAAAGAACTTCCAACCAATAATGAACCCATTAAGCCGGGTCCTCGCGTAAAAGCGATGGCACTTAACTGTTTTTTGTCGATATTTGCCTGATGAATTGCTTGCTGAATTACAGGCACAATATTTTGTTGGTGGGCACGTGATGCCAATTCGGGTACTACGCCTCCATATTTGGCGTGAATTTCTTGGTTTGCAACAACATTTGTCAGTACTTTGCCATTACAAATTACGGCAGCGCTGGTATCATCGCAAGACGATTCAATACCAAGAATGTAAATAGATTTATCTTTGACCATCAGTAATAATTAAAGGCACGAAAATTGCCATAAAAAACGCAAATTTAATACATATCAAACGAATTAAAAAAATAGTTGTAAGATTGCTCTTGGCGCTAGTGCTTTTATTGGCGCTGGTAAGTTTTTTATTGTCGCTTTCTTCCGTGCAAACGCGTTTGGGAAAAATGGCTACCGATTTTTTAAGAGAGGATTATAATGTTGATATCAATGTTGAAAGGGTTAAATTGTCATCTTTGAGAAACGTTGAATTAAATAAAGTGCTGATAAAAGATCATCATGCGGATACCTTAGTTTATGTTCAGAATTTAACAACCTCAATTCTTAGTTATTCCAATTTAATAAACGGCAAACTTAATTTCGGTCAGTTTTCTTTGGAGAAGTTCATCTTAAATATGAAAACTTATAAAGGAGAGGAAGATGATGCTTTTACAATGTTCATAAATAAGTTTGATGATGGCACCACACCAACAAAACCTTCCGGATTTTTGCTGACTTCATCCAGGTTAAAATTGGCCGAGGGTTATGTTGAATTGTATGATGAAAATATAGAAAACAGCAAACCGCTGTTTTTTAAAGATATTAACGGAAGTGCCAAAAACTTTAAAATTGATGGGCCAAACGTTTATGCCGATATCAATAAACTTCATTTTATTGAAAATCATAATGTAGAAGTTAAAAGCTTGTCGAGCAATTTTACGTACACAAAAACAGCCATGAATTTTTTGAATACCGAATTGCTGACAGACAAATCTTCTTTGCTTGCCGACATTTCATTTTCCTATAATAGAGAAGATTTTTCCGATTTTAACAACAAAGTGCTGCTTAATGCCGATGTTAAGAAGGCGGATTTATCTTTGGTGGATTTAAAAAAGTTTTACAATGAATTGGGCTCAAATGATGTGCTCCATTTTTCAACAAAAATATCGGGAAATTTAAACGATTTTAAGACAGAAAAATTGGTATTAACCACCGACCAGGATGCTGAAATTATTGGAACACTTCATTTCCAAAACGTTTTTAATCAGGATGAAGGATTTTCTTTGGCGGCCAATTTAACCAGATTGTCTTCAGATTATGACCACTTAAAAGCCTTGCTTCCAAATATTTTGGGAAAACAGCTTCCAGCATCATTTAAAAAATTGGGAAAATTTTCGGTGAGCGGTTTTACTTATATCACAGAAGATTTGATCAATGCCGATGTAATTATGAAAACCGATATCGGTACCCTGATTACAGATTTGGAACTTACCAATATTGGCGACATCAATAATGCGTCTTATTTTGGCCAGGTTGCAGTGATTGATTTTGGATTGGGCAAAATTTTAAAT
>JAWOHJ010000156.1:0-2788 GCA_046485225.1 Lutibacter sp.
AATAATGGAGTCGCTTTTATCGTTATCGGGCAAAAAATTAATGTAAAATACCGACAACAAAACAGCGATGAGCGGAAACAGCAGTTTATTGATTTTGAGATTGTGTTTATATGCAAAATAGGCTGCTAGCATAGGAAATACGATAAAGCCGATATTTCGAGGGAAAAAGAAATCCTCATCTATGCTGAAAAATTGCGGGATTTGCGCAATAAGTCCGGCGATGAATATCGCAACCCCCACAAAAATAAGGTCGTTTTTTTGGCCCCAAAATATTTCTTCCTGCGGATAATTGAGTCTTTCGTTCCAAATTTGCGCGGTGGAATTTTCTTTTATGGTCGGATAAATAGCATTAAAAGCCAGTTGGAAAGCTGTTTTATTTTTTCGGTATAATTTTTCGAGCTGTTTTGGATTGTTTAAGTTTTGAATGATTTCTGCTTTCAAATTGCTGAATTCATTCCCCAAATGGGTTTCGGTTGTTGCTTCCATAGTCAGTTGGTTTTAGAAGTACTTTGTTGTTTAAAATCGATTTAATTAATTTAGCTCGACAGGTTAATTAACCGCTCGAGCGCATCGAGATGTTCGCTGAAGGCTTTTTTCCCGGTGCTGGTTGCGGTGTATGAAGTATTTGGTTTTTTTCCGATAAATTGTTTTTTGACGGCTATAAATTCCAGTTTTTCCAAGGCATTTAAATGGCTCGCCAAATTGCCGTCGGTTATACGCAACTGCTCTTTGAGCGCAGAAAAATCGACAAAGTCATTCACCATGAGGATTGACATAATGCCCAACCGCATTCTGCTTTCAAATGCCTTATTTAAATCCTCGATATAATTTTTCACCGCTCGTGTTTAAAGTAAATTTTTATTCCGTAAACCATATGCAGTATCCCAAAACCGAATGCCCAAAACAACAGACCGTAATCCACAAATAAGGAAGCTGTTAGGCCAACTGCCACTTCAATTATGCCTAAGTAACGTATTTCGTTTATGGCATATTTACTGGCATTGATTAACGCCAATCCGTAAAAAATTAAGGTGGCCGGAGCAATTAAGGCCAAATGGCCATGATAAAATAAAATGAGGCAATAAATGCCGCCTGCCGCCAACGGAATCATCATATTGATTAAAAGTCGGGATGCAGTGGCGTCCCAAACAGGCAAACTCTGCTTTTTGGCATTTCTGATTGCAAAAAAAACACCCGTTAAAAGTGATAAGATCAAGACTGCCATAAAATTGGCAAACAGAAATGTATAAGCTTCAGTTACTTCCGCTACATTTTGTGCGGAAGAAAACTGATAATATCCCGACTCGGTTAAACCAAGTCCGAGGTATGCGTATGCCGCTGCAACACCTGCGATTGCAATGATTCCAATGATGATACCAGCGATGCCGCTGAGTGATAAAAACTTGGAGGAACGTTCCATTAAATTGCGTATTTCCCTCAGTTCGGCCAACTGATCTTGCTTTTTGTCCATCGATTTAAATATTAAAAGTACTTTGAGTTACAAAGTAACAAATAAAAAAAATATCGGACAAATTTTTTTCAACTAAATTTAAATGCATTTTAAAGCAAATATTTGCCTACATTTATAGCAATAAATTGTTTAAAAATTGCTAAATCAATCATTTCATTTTAATTGACAAATAACGCAAAGCTATCACCCTTTTAATTTGGGGATTGTAATGTTGTTTGGATGAACTGCTAAGTTGGCAATTAACACTCAAAAAATCATATATGAAAAAGACCAACATTTTACTGACGATTTTTATAATTTCGATTGTTTCCGGAGTTTATCTTTTAATAAAAATATTTAATTCCAGTAATGACTTTAAAAATGATTTTAATGAATTTAAAACGCCATCGGAACTTAAAATTGAATTAGATTCCGGAATTTATGACGTATTTGAGTTGTCGACCAAAGAAAAAGGAACAGAAGAATATGATTTTGATTATCTGATAACAGCGAAAGGAGAAAATCCAAAAATCATAGAAATTGGATTGGGCACAGTTGATTCGATTCCTAAAAATAAAACGACAAGAACTTATATAATTTTTGACAAAAAATTTAAAAGTATCGGACAATTTGAAATCAATAAAAAACAATCTGTAAAGATAATTTCAACGATTAATGATCATCGGATTGACAAGTTGGCTTACAGAGAAAAAGAAACGAGTAAATCATTTTTTGGAGTTTTGATATTTTTAATGCTTCATTTACTTAGCATTGCAGGATTTTTAATTTCAGGAATATTACTTTTAATCAACAGAAAAAGAAATAAATTATTGGCAACTACGTAAATATTTTATCCTCAATTCGGATTTGGCTTAAAGCGTAAAATAAAGAATTAAAACAAATTTTTTTCCAATTTCATAAAACCTATAGAAATCTAAATCGTATCAACAGGAAGTTTGTAAGTTGGATCTTCCATAATATTCACGTCGATAATAGCTTCAGCATTTTTTAACAGCAAAATACAGTCTTTGCTCAAGTGGCGTAAATGCACTTTTTTGCCAATTTTATGGTAGCGGTGTGTAAGTCCGTTTAATGCTTCAATTGCCGACATATCAGCCACCCTGCTTTCTCTAAAATCGATAATCACTTCCGCAGGATCGTTCAATACATCGAATTTTTCAGCAAAAGCAGTTACGGAACCAAAAAATAGCGGACCGTAAATTTCATAATGTTTTATGCCCGATTCATCAATAAATTTTCTGGCGCGAATTCGTTTGGCATTTTCCCAGGAATACGCCAAAGCCGATAAAATAACGCCGATCAGCACAGCGATGGCCA
>JAWOHJ010000176.1:0-4361 GCA_046485225.1 Lutibacter sp.
TATAAAATCCCAAGGAGACTATAATATTCAGAGTGCAATTTTTTCTTTGCCAACCCAACCCATTTACAGGGCGAATGGCAATTATTCGGGTCCTGTCGGACAACCTATTTACGCTGGGGATGTAATGAATCCTATTGGTAAGGCAAGCATTGTTGACAATAACACTAGAGGCTATAATATTCAGGGAACTGTTTTTGGAGAATTATCTGTATTAAAAAACCTTACTTTCAAAACAGTTTTTGGAGTAGAAGCAAATTTTTGGAAAAACAGGACGTGGGTGCCGTCATACACTTGGGATGCCCATTCACAACAGAATGCGTTTTTAAGTGAATCTTCAAATCAAAGCATCACAGTACTATGGGACAATACTTTAACTTATAGTAAGCGTTTTGAAAATGGCATTAATTTTAATGCACTTATAGGAACAAGTGCCCAAGAGAATAATTTTGAATATATAAGCGGATCCATTCAAAATTTCGCAAGCGAACAAACTCAAACCTTAAACAATGGGGTTGATCAGGTAACCTTAGACGGAAGTGGATCGGAATGGGCGCTATTCTCTTATTTTGCAAGAGCAAATTTTGATTACAACAGCAAATACTACATAACTGCAACGGTAAGACGTGACGGGTCGTCAAGATTTGGCGCAAACAACAAGTATGGTACATTTCCTTCCGGATCATTGGCCTGGAGAATTTCTGATGAAGATTTTTTCAATTTAAAATTTGTCAATGATTTAAAACTTAGGGCAGGTTACGGTGTAACCGGAAATCAAGAAATTGGTAATTATTCATTCGCATCATCATACAATACCAATGTTTACAATTTTAACGGAAATTTTGTGAGTGCTGCAGTTCCTACAGTTATGCCAAATTCAAATGTTAAATGGGAGTCTCAAGAGCAATTTAATATTGGTTTTGATGCCAGTCTGATAAATAGCAGAATCAAGTTGGTTGTTGATGCCTATATCAAAAACACCAAAGATATGCTTGTACCGCAATCAGTACCGGTAACATCAGGATATTCCGACATTTACGTTCCTTACATCAATGCCGGTGAGATTCAAAATAAAGGAATTGAAATTATGGTAAATTCTAAAAACATTGATCAGGAAAATTTTTCTTGGGATACTGATTTGGTTTTTTCATATAACAAAAATGAGGTCATTGACATAAACGGTGACACCCCATTAATAAGAGGAGGAATTGGATTGAACTATAATTTATCAAGAATCCAAAAAGGATATCCAACAGATGTTTTCTATGGATTTGTTCATGATGGCATTTTTCAAACACAAACCGAAGTTGACAATCATGCGGTACAGGTACCCGGTACTTCACCAAGTAACAGCACCTCTCCCGGCGATATTCGTTATAAAGACTTAAACAGCGATGGTTTAATTACAGATGCTGACAGAACTTTTATTGGAGACCCAAATCCTGATTTTACATTTTCCTTAAACAACACTGTAGTTTTGGGTGATTTTAGTCTAAATGTATTCTTACAGGGAGTTTATGGCAATGAAATATTTAATGCCAACAGAATTTTTACCGAAGGAATGGCCATAACCACAAACCAGGTCAATACAGTTTTAGATCGATGGACGGCACCGGGCACCAGCAACGTTGTTCCACGCGCCGTATTTGGAGATCCTAATAATAACAGCAGGGCCTCAAGCAGATACATTGAAGACGGATCTTATTTAAGAGTGAAAAATGTAACACTGACTTACAACATTCCAAAAGAATTTTTCGCTTCAAAATTATTTGACTATTCCAGACTCTATGTTTCTGGACAAAATTTATTGACATTAACAAACTATACAGGGTTAGATCCTGAAGTTTCAATTGGAGGCATAGACAACAATCTTTATCCTTCAACAAAAACAGTTTCAATCGGATTAAACATTGGATTTTAAATAATAAGAAAATGAAAATAATTAAAAACATACTTGTATTATTCATTGTTATTTCAATGACTAACTGTTCTGAAGATTTTTTGGAAAAAATGCCTTTAGACACCATAAATACTGAAAATTACCCCGCTACTGCAGAAGAGTTGGTAACGCTAGTAAATGGGGCATATCAACCGCTTCAATGGCCTAAACTTTATAATTTAAGAATGTGGACCTCAGATATTATGGCTGGAAACAGCATTGTTGGTGCAGGCGGAGGCTCGGATGGTATTGAAACCCAAGATATGTCCAACTTTGTTACCAATACAGATAACGCCGGAGTTTTAGATCTTTGGAGAGGACCATGGCCTGGAATATTGATGGCGAATATCATTTTGGATGTTGCCCCAGGTTTAGAAATCGACGATGCAATAAAAAATAGATCTATGGGAGAAGCTTACTTTTTGAGAGCCCATTATTATTTTATACTGACAAGGTATTTTGGCGATGTTCCATTGATCACCAAACCACAGTCTTCTGACGATGAATTATTTCCAGAAAGGGTTTCTAAAGATTTGGTCTATGATCAAATTATAAGTGACCTTGAAAAAGCAATTGATTTATTGCCGGCGAAAGGATCATATACCGGTTCTGATATTGGCAGGGCCAGCAAAGGTGCAGCAATGGGAATTTTGGCGAAAGTGCATCTCACCTTGGGTAATTTAAATGAAGTGGTGCTTATTACCACACAGATTGAGGGATTGGGTTACTCTTTAAACCAAAATTATTCAGATAATTTTAATCCTTTGAAAGAGAATTCGAATGAATCAATTTTCGAAGTACAGTATGCAAGCAATGGCGGATTTAATTTTTGGGGTAATGAAAATCAGGCTTCGTGGTTAAGTCCATTCATGGGTCCTAAAGGTGCAGGGTTTGTTGGAGGAGGTTATGGATGGAACCAACCAACACAAGAATTTGTAAATGCTTATGAGCCAAATGATTTAAGAAAAGATGCGACTATTTTGTATGAAGGCGGACCTGATTTTGATGGAAAAACCTATAAAGCATCTTATTCGTTAACGGGATATAATGTGAAAAAATTCTTAATTCCTTTAAGTATTTCTTCTTCTTATGATAACAGTCCGTTAAACTTTCCTGTTTTGCGCTATGCAGATGTTTTATTGATGAAGGCAGAAGCATTGAATGAATTGGGACAAGGATCACAAGCCGAAATCCCTTTAAATCTTGTAAGAAACAGGGCTGGTTTGCCAAATATCGCTTCAGGTATGGTTCAAAATTCCTTAAGAGCAGCCATATTGCACGAGAGGAGAATTGAACTTGCTTTTGAGGGGCAGCGCTGGTTTGATCTTATCAGAGTTGACAACGGACAATATGGTCTTGATTTTATCCATTCCATCGGAAAAACAAATGCATCACAAAAACATTTACTGTTTCCGGTGCCTCAAATCGAGAGAGACAGAAATCCAAAATTAACCCAAAATCCAGGATATTAATAAAACTTAAGATCATGAAAAAAATAAATATAAAATATTTCGCAAAAATTTTATTTTCGCTCTCGTTTGCCTTGTTTCTGTTTTCGTGTGATGAAGAACTGACAGATGATTCGTTTGCTTCAGATGATGTGCTTACTGTTTCTGTAGCCAGTCCCGATGTGATTTTAGAAGAACGATTTACGGAAAATAAAGTAACCATTAATTGGACTACAGGAAGCAATAAAGATACTGGCGCTTCTATTTCCTACCTGCTCGAAATCGACAAGGCAGGTAATAATTTTTCAATGCCATTGGAATACGATATGGGAAAAAATCAGTTTCTATTCTCGTTTAACTATAAAACGCTGAATCAGATTCTTTTAAATACATTTAATGCTGTTCCTAATACAGCTATTGAACTTGAGGCGCGGGTAACTGCAACATTTGGAGACGGAACGGTTGCGCCCCAAACTGCCACAACCACATTTATGGTGACACCTTATCAGCCAGTGTCAAGTCAGCTATTTATTGTTGGAAGCGCAACGCCTATAGGATGGGATATTTCAAAGGCCATCGAATTAAGCGCTTCTTCCACAAAAGCAGGCGTATTTATCTTTGAAGGATTATTATCTCCGGGAAATTTCAAGTTCGCCGTAAGTAATGATGGTTGCTTTTGTCAGGATTTTTATACACAAGATCCTTTAAATGCGATGGCTATTGTTCATAATATTGGAGGCAGCGGCGATGACATTCAATGGGAAATTACCAATGGAGGAAAATATAAAATAGAGGTCAACCTAGTGGAACTTACCATTAAAATTGAAAAGAGTGAAGACCCTATGTTTTCTAAAATCTGGATTCTTGGAGATGCGAGCGCCAGCGGATGGAATATCAATGCACCAGAAGAATTTACAAGAAGCAGCAACCCATTTATTTTTACTTATGAAGGCGTTTTTGTTCCCGGCGATTTCAAG
>JAWOHJ010000305.1:0-6930 GCA_046485225.1 Lutibacter sp.
ATTTCGGTTCAATTAAATCCGGAAGATTTCAGCATTGACTGGCAAAAAGTGAAAGGATTGATTACGGATAAAACCAAGATGATCATCATCAATTCTCCGCACAATCCATCCGGCAGAATATTGTCAAAAAGCGATATGCAGCAATTGGAAGCATTGTTGAAAAACACCAACATATTATTGCTGAGCGATGAGGTTTATGAGCATATTATTTTCGACGGTGAAAAACACCAGTCGGCAGCGTTGTTTCCTGCTTTGGCTGAAAGGGCTTTTATGGTGGCTTCCTTCGGAAAAACATTTCACAATACAGGCTGGAAAGTTGGTTATTGCATTGCTCCGGCGCAACTTACCGAAGAATTCAGAAAAGTTCATCAATTTAATGTGTTTAGCGTCAATCATCCCACGCAGATTGCGCTGGCCGAATATTTAAAAACTCCAAATCATTATTTGGAGTTGGGCGGTTTTTATCAGCAAAAAAGAGATTTGTTTTTAAGTCTGCTGAAAGATTCCCGTTTCAATTTCAAACCTTCAAAAGGAACCTATTTCCAATTGCTGAATTTTTCGAAAATAACGGAGGAAAGCGATGTGGACTTTGCCATCAAATTGACCAAACAGAAAAAAATTGCTTCCATACCAATTTCGGTATTCAATGAAGCCGGTTTAGACACCAAAGTACTGCGTTTTTGCTTTGCGAAAACAGATGAAACCTTAAAAAAAGCAGCAGAAATATTATGCAACATTTAAAAATAGCGATTTTACAAGCCGATTTGGTTTGGCAAAATTCAGCAGAAAATTTGAAAAACTTTTCAGAAAAGATACATCAAATAAACGAACAGGTCGATTTGATTGTTTTGCCTGAAATGTTTACAACCGGATTTAGCATGCATCCACAAAAAATTGGGGACACCATGCACGGAGAAACGGTTGCCTGGATGCGAAAAACAGCTTCCGAAAAAAATGCTGCAATCGCCGGGAGCGTCATTATTTTTGAAAACAACAATTTTTATAACCGATTTTTATTTGTGCATCCTTCAGGAGAAATCAATTTTTACGACAAGCGGCATTTATTCACTTTGGCCGGAGAAGATAAAGTTTATGTCGCCGGAAAGGAAAAGTTGATTGTAGAATACAAAGGCTGGAAAATTTGTCCGCTCGTTTGTTATGATTTGCGTTTCCCGGTTTGGGCTCGAAATACAGAAGACTATGATTTGCTAATTTATGTTGCCAATTGGCCAAAAATAAGAATTGCGGCTTGGGACACTTTGCTAAAAGCGCGTGCCATTGAAAATATGTGTTACACCATTGGCGTAAACCGCGTTGGTGTTGATGCCAATAATTACGAATACAGCGGCCATTCAGCGGCATTCAACTGTTTGGGTGAACAAGTTGCCAAAACGACAGAAAACAAAGAAGAAACAGTTATTTTTACCTTAGATAAAAATTATACCTCCGAAATAAGAAACAAGCTTGGTTTTTTAAACGACAGAGATACTTTTGAAATTAAAAGTTAATAAGTTGAGACCCTGAATTTACGTCATACTGAACTTGTTTACTCACTTTTCTCTTTTAAATGTTTCTATAGGTGTTCGTGAATCTGCGATTTCAGCATCTCATACAATCAGTACGTGACGCTCAAACAAATTCAACTTGTCAATATAGTTTTAAACCAATGGATTTAGCCATTTAAACGGATATTTTGTATCGGGAACCACAATACGTTCTGTGATTCGATACATACGTTCAGGCAGTTTCAACAAATATTCTCTGGCTTTTTCGGCTTCATCCGTCAATCCGGTAATTTTGTCGATGGCCCAAGTTTCATTAAGTTTTTTAATAATGTCCACATAATCGAAACCGGTATAAACGCCTGCGCGTTGTGCCACAGTTGAAAATTGGCTGAAGAGTGTTCCTTTTTCCTCAAAAGAATGTCGTAAGTGATAAGCGGGCATCACAATTTTATGTTTCATCATATATTGAAAAGCCAGCATCATTTCACTTGGATCATATGTAAAAATTTGTTTTACAAATTCGGTATAGGCCAAATGGTGGCGCATTTCGTCGCCGGCAATAATTTTAGACATTTTTGCCAATAAAGTATGTCCGTTTTTACGTGCAATTTTCGCCACATTGTTATGGGAAATGTAAGTGGCCAATTCCTGAAAACTGGTGTACACAAAATTTTTGTAGGGATCACGGCCGGTGCCAATATCCATTCCGTCGGCGATTAAATGTTGGGTGGTAATTTCAACTTCACGCATATTTACCCTGCCCGATAAGTAGATGTATTTGTTCAAAACATCGCCGTGTCTGTTTTCTTCACTGGTCCAAATGCGTATCCATTTTGCCCAGCCGTTATCGCCGCCGTTATTGCTGCGTTGCGAAATACCGTCAATATCAAGCAACCAGGATTCGTAGGTTGGCAATGCTTCTTCGGTAATGGTGTCGCCCACCAAAACGGTCCAAAAATCATCATCCAATTCTTTGGAAATTTCTCTGATTTCTTTAATTTCTTCAATAAATTTATCGCTTTGGGAGTTTGGAAGAAAATCGGTAGGTTGCCAAATTTTTTCTGGAACTATCAAAAATTTTTCAACAAAAGTGTCGATGCTTTTTTCTAGGGTTAGCATGACTTCTAACCTGATATTTTGTAATGACATAATTTTTAATTTAGTAGTAGTTCGCTAAATTACGGCATTTTTAATGGTATTTTCTACCTTTTCAAAAAGATTAACAAATTCTAGGGAATCTGCTTTAATGGGTTCATGAAGTTCAAAAGTAATATTTACGCCAACTTCCAAAGGAAACATCCCGTATCTGTTGAGTTTCCAGCAATTGTTAATAGTCATCGGAATGACGTAGGCAGAAGGCGCAAATTTGGTGAGCATTTTAAGTCCGTTTTCAGAAAAACGTTTGGGAACACCATCCTTACTTCTGGTGCCTTCCGGAAAAATAACTGCGGCATACTTGTTTTTTTCAATATATTGTCCAAATTCTTTGAGTGCAGCTAATGCTTGCCGTGAATCATTTCTGTCGATTAAAACTGAGCCTCCGTGCCTTAAATTATAGGAAACGCTCGGAATTCCTTTTCCCAGTTCCACTTTTGAAACAAACTTTGGATGGTATTTTCTCAAAAACCAAGAAATGGGAGAAATATCATTCATGCTTTGATGGTTTGAAACAATAATTAAGGGCACATTTTCAGGAATTGGGTAGTTGCTGATAAATTTTATGCGCGTTCCCAAAACATAAAGAAGGTACGTAAAAGACCCATTCATAATATCCACCGCAATTTTATGGCCTCGGTATTTTCCAAAGTTAAAACCAATCCACTGCATTGCATGAAAAATAAGCAAGCCACTCAAGTAAAAAAAGTAGAAAACAACAGAAAGAATGTAGGCTAAAATTTTTCTCATCAATTAAAAAAATCCGAAGCCAAATGGCTTCGGATACTATTTTTATAAGTTAGCAAACCACAAATCCCAAGGAATTACCGCAAGAATAAGGATTAAGGCAATCGTATAATAAATGGCGATAGTCTTAAATTTTGCAGCATCGGTTGTTTTCTTTTTATGTTTTGAAAATCCAATCGTAATTAAAGCAATGGCAATAAGAATTAGTAATGGATGCTCAATCAAAGGTTTTCTGAGTTCACTGTTTTTCATCACTTCACCCATACCAACATTTCGCATCGTCGCATAATAAATTGAAGTATAATAGGCAATAAATCCAATTATAAGTTGAATGTGAGCGGTGATTAAGGCAAATAATGAAATGCGCAAATCTTTGGCTTTGAATTCTTTTTTTGAAGTCATTCCAATAATTGCATTAAAAGCGGCAATTATTAAAATTAGCAATACAAGGTAAGCCCAATAAGAATGAATCATTTTAGTCATAGTAAATATGTTTTTTAGTTTGAAGCAAAAATAGGGAAATTAAATTAAATTAAATATCAGAAAAAAAGTATCTGATGAACCGTTAATTGCAGTCCATTTATAATTTTATTTGTAAACGATTATAAATTAAATATCATCAATAGGAAAAATGGAATAAAAAGTGAATTTTTTTAGCTTTTTTTAACATTAATTCCGAAAACGTTTTAGTTATATTTAATCATAGTGCTGTTACTTAATAGAAATTGCAATAACCTTAATCGGCTGTTTTTGAAAAAAGAACTGTAAAAAATCGTTATTTTCAGCAGCAAATGGAGAATTTACAATTTTATAATGTACTGATAATTATCATATTATATGTAAAAAAAGATTAAATTAACTTTTTCTTCTTTTTTTATGACGTTTTTTACAATAAATCGAAAAAAATTGTATTTTGCGTCTACATTAACCAATATTATAAAGGATATTATGAAAAAACTATTAAGTATTATTTTTGTACTTTTTACGGGCTCAGTTATGTTTGCCCAAACTTCAATTACAGGTACTGTAAAAGAAGCAAAAACTGGTGAGCCTATTCCTGGCGCCAATGTAAAAGTTGAAGGTAAATCTATTGGAACAACTACGGATTTTGACGGAAATTTTTCGTTTAAAGTAGCTCAAAATCCACCTTTTACTTTAGAAATTTCACTTATTGGGTACGCATCAACAAAAGTTGAAATTACCCAAAGCGAACAAAGAGTTAGCGTAGTGCTTGATGAAGCAGCTACAGCGCTGGATGAAGTTGTTGTGTCAGCTTCAAGAACGCCTGAACGTGTTTTAGAATCTCCGGTAACCATTGAAAGAATGGATGTCAGAGAAATTAAAAACACGTCATCGCCAAGTTTTTATGACGGACTTGAAAACTTAAAAGGTGTTGATGTAAACACCAACAGTTTGACATTCAAATCGATCAATACCCGTGGTTTTGCAACTTTTGCCAATACCCGTTTTATGCAATTGGTTGATGGTATGGACAATTCATCTCCTGCCTTAAACTTTAATTTAGGTAACTTATTGGGAATGTCTGAGCTAGATGTGAGCACTGTAGAGCTGCTTCCTGGAGCATCTTCTGCTTTGTATGGCGCAAACGCTTTTAACGGTATTTTATTTATGACCAGTAAAAGTCCTTTTGAATCAGCAGGCGTTAGCGTTTACGGAAAAACTGGGATTACCTCGCAAAAAGCAGCCGGCGACAATCAGTTTGTTGATGCAGGAATAAGAATGGCTTATAAATTTAGCGATAAATTCGCCGCAAAAGCATCATTCTCCTATATGAAAGGAACTGAATGGTATGCTACAGATTATGAAGATTATGAAAATCCGGGTTATACAAGAGCAAATCCAGATTATGATGGTTTAAATGTTTATGGTGATGAAGTTTTTACAACTTTAAATTTTACACAAATAGCGCTTGCCAACAATATTCCGGCGCCATATGCCAATATGATGGGATCTTCAGTAGTTTCCAGAACTGGTTATAATGAGGTAGATTTAATGGATGGCTATGATGCGGAAAGTGCGAAAGCTGATTTTGCCTTGCATTTTAGACCTTTTGCCAATAATTTTGAAATTATTTTAAATTCTAAATTTGGAAGCGGAAATACCATTTACCAAGGTGCCAACAGGTACAACATCAATAATTTCTTTATGCAACAACATAAATTAGAAATTAAAGGTGATAACTTTTTTGTAAGAGGTTATATTACAGATGAAGACGCAGGCGATTCTTACGACAGCCGTTTTGCTGCAATCAATATAAACAGAAGCTGGAAGTCAGATACGCAATGGTTTACAGAATATGCAGGAGCTTATCTTCAGACATTTATGGGAACATTATTGGCAGGTGGAACTCCAAATCCTGCTTTAATTCACCAACAAGCCCGTGCGTTTGCACAAACAGGTGCGTTGGTTCCTGGCACGGAAGGTTTTAAAACCGCTTTCGATAAAGTGACTTCTGATCCAGATTTAGCTACTGGAGCAAAGTTTCAGGATGCATCAAAAATTTATCATACAGATGCCAATTATAATTTTGGAGATGCAATTGATTTTGCTGATATCCAGGTTGGTGGTTCATGGAGACAATATTCTTTGAATTCATCAGGGACAATTTTTACAGATTATGACGGTCCAATTAATTATGAAGAATATGGTGCCTATATGCAATTGCAAAAGAAATTTGTTGATGACCGTTTGAAATTTACAGGGTCTATTCGTTACGATAAAGCGCAAAACTTTGACGGAAATGTTTCGCCAAGAGTTTCGCTTTCTTATTCTTTGGGACAAGGAAAAACCCGTAACTTAAGAGCTTCATTTCAAACAGGTTTCAGAAATCCGACTACCCAAGACCAATACATTGGTTTGGATGCGGGAAGGGCATATTTGGTAGGTTCGGCACCTGATAATATTGATAGATACTTTACGCCTTCATTATCATTAAGTTCAACTGCACAAGCTATAGGTTTTCCTAGTTCAGTCATTTTATCCGGAAGGCAAGCTTATGATAATTCTTGGACTTTAGCTTCTGTAACGGATTTTGCTACACAAGCAGCCCAAGGTAATGTTAATCCAAGTCTATTAGAAAAATCATCAATAGCATATGTTAAACCAGAAAAAGTTTCTGCATATGAAGTTGGTTACAGAGCTGGTTTTGGAAGATTGTCTCTGGATATGAGTGCTTACTACAACCAATACCAAGATTTTATTGGAAACAAGACTGTTGTAGTACCAATGTATGGTAAAGCTGATTTAACTGATATTACTCCATTACCACCTCAATTTGGAGGCCCAGCGCCAACCGCATTAATAGCCTTAAATAATCGTGATTATAAAGCTTTTCAAACATACACAAACTCAGCCGCCGACATTTCGTCTTATGGCGCAACGGTAGGTATAGACACAAAAGTAATGGGCAATTATAGTTTTGGTGTTAATTACACGTATGCTAAATTTGAGTTTGATCAAGCTACAGATCCTGATTATGAAGCCGGATTTAATACGCCTGAAC
>JAWOHJ010000311.1:0-5327 GCA_046485225.1 Lutibacter sp.
CGTTGAGCGGGGTGTGCACCGCCCCGATCAACGTGATGTACCAGGCCGATGAGGTGGCCTACCAGATCCAGGACTCCGGTGCCGCCTGCATCTGCATGCTCGACCTGCTCTACGACAAGGTCAAACCCCTGCACGAGAAGGGGATCGTCAAAAACGTCATCGTGACCAACCTCAAAGGAAACGAGAATGAACCGCCACCAAATCGCCATCTTCCAAAGCGCGTTGAATCTCAAAAATTTTATCAGGGTTTGTTTTAACGTCTTCTTCAATCGCAATCATTAAAGTATTTGCATCACCTTTGAAATAAACATTGTGGTGTTTAAAATCCATCCCAACATAAAGTTTAAATGCTTCTCTTGATTTTCCTGCAGCAGCAAGTTTTAAAAAATGTTGTGCTGATTCTTTTTTGGTTGACATAAGTTATATTTAATGATGTTTGTCGTAAAACCGCTAAATTAAAATAACAAACTAAATTAACTCGTTAATTATTTTAAAAAGAAATTTCCTTGAATTCAGAATTATTTTCCTGATTTTTTTACTAAGATTAGGCGTTTTATTCTCGGATTAATTTTAAAACAAAAAAAATCCCGCGATTTGCGGGATTTTTATTAGTCTTCTTTTTTCTTTTCATCTGTTTATTATTTATTTTTTATTGTTACAGATGCAGTTCACCATTACTCATTTCTTTGTGTATCAAAATTTGTTATGCTCGTTTCATCATTGAGATAAAACATAGAAGGATCTGGCCTAAAAGCCCTTTCAAACCAAATTGGTCTGCGTTCTCCGTTCGGCCCAGGAGCAGGACGTGTCATTTTCATCCATTCTTTATACACCTCATGCGATTTGTTGGTATCCACAAAAATATCACCATATTGCTCGTCTTTTCCAGGTTTTTCAATGCGAACCCTTTGGTGCCAGCAATGCATTCCGCTGATAGGATCGGGATGCACGGCGTGGGTAATATTTTGGTGCACACCTCCGTCTTTCCAAAAAATTCGCTTGGAATCTTTGTCCGCCGATTCAAATGGTTCTATGCCCGAAATGGTGTTCATTTTCCAGCCGCCTTTGCCATTGTTTTCAATATTCACGGTATTGGTAGCCCACCTGTTTCCTGTTTTATCCTGCGGTCTTCTCCACCTGCCAATATGATGCGAACAGGCAACAACGCCGGGTTTCATACTTTGGGTAACCCAAACTTTATCGATGAAATAACCGATATCAGTATTCATTTTTACCAAATCACCCGTTTTAAATCCCCAATTTGCTGCATCGTCGGGATGCATCCAAATCGGATTTCTGTTTGAAATTTCCACCAGCCATTTCGCATTTCCCGAACGCGTATGAATCAACGCCGGTAGCCTGAAAGTTGGAACCAGTACATATTCTCCTTTTGATTTGTCCAGATTATCGAGATGAATGTGGCTTTTAATATAAGTCGGCGTGGCGTATTCAGGCCATTTCCAATCGACCATGGTTTGCGAATAAAACTCGTTTTTACGCGATGGCGTTGGGAAACCAACCATGGCTTTTCCGTTAATCATCACTCCGATGTTTTTTCCGTCTTTGGAAACAACATGGGTATTTTCATCCACTGTTGCGCCCGTAAGTTGCGCTTCGGTTAATAAGGTTTCATTCTTTTTGTAAGATTCTCCGCTTTCAATTTCATAGGCGCCATACTTTTGCATGTACTCCAATTCGGTGATGCCTTCTTTTTGGGCAGTTTCCGGCAAGCCCGGAACGCGTTCAAAAATGTATTGGTAATATTCGTCGATGGTTATTTTTTCTCCCGGACGGTAAGGCGATTCAAAATGTTTGCGAATTCCCATACTTCCGTCGGGATCGATCCGCCAGCTTAATTCAATAAAAAATTCATCTTCTTCCCAAACTTCTCCCGGATTCACTTCATAAGTCAATTGCACCGGTTTCCCATTTCTTCGTGCAGCTTCACGCAGCACTGGCTGACGAAAAGCCACCCAAGTTCCGCCATGTGTGGCGTAAGAATTGATGTCGTGACGTTCGGATGCCAATCCCATTGGTAACACATAATCGGCGTGAAAAGCTGTTTCGTTCCAAGTTGGCGTTAATGCGGCGTGCAATCCAAATTTGCTTTCGTCCATAAACATTTCCATCCAGGTAAATCCGTCGGGATATGTCCAAACCGGATTGAAAACCCTCGAAAAATACACATCCAGTTTGCCTCTTCCTTCTTTTAGGAAATGCGGCAATAATTGGCTCATTTCAAAAAATGATAAAGGAAATTCTTTTGGAAAATGCAATTCATTCCATTGTTTCTGTGGTTTTGGCGGATTTGGAATACTTGGTGCAAATTTGTTCCAGATATTTGGGGAAGTTCCGCCTTTTGTGCCCACCGCACCTGTAAGTACCGTTAAGAAATGCAAACAACGGGCAACGGCCCAGCCACCAAGGTTTGACGCACCTGCAGCACGCCAGTTATGTGAGGCAAAACGTTCTCCTGCCTCTCCAATTTTTTGTGCAATTTCTACGATCATATCGGCTTTTACACCCGATTCTTTTTCTGCGAATTCAGGGGTATATTCCTTGTACTCGTCGATCATTGCAGCAATATAATTCTCAAAAGTAATCGCTTTATCAGCGTGTTTGGCCTTTAAATATTCCTGCCAGTTGGTCCAGTTTTCCAAATAATCTCTGTTGTACAACTTATTTTGCAAAATATACAAAGCCATCGCCAACAAAACGGCAGCTTCCGTACCCGGATAAGAAGGCATCCAATAATCGGACATACTTGCGGTATTCGATAAACGGGGATCCATCGTGGCCAATTTGGCACCTTTCATTTTCCCTTCAATAATGCGTTGCGCATGCGGATTGAAATAATGACCCGATTCTAAATGTGCAGAAATCAGCAATATAAATTTTGCTTCGGCGTGATCCGGCGATGGCCGGTCGTATCCATACCACAAATTATAGCCAAAACGCGCTCCCGAAGAACAAATATTGGTATGCGAATTATGTCCGTCAATTCCCCATCCCTGCAAAATCCAGTTCATAAATTTTTCATGTCCCGGTCTTCCAACATGGTAAGCAACTTCATTGTGGCGATTTTCTAAAATGGCGTTTCTGATTCTTAAAGAAATCGTGTCAAGCACTTCGTCCCAACTTACACGCTCCCATTCTCCTTCACCTCTTTTTCCTTTTCTTTTCAGCGGAAATAAAATTCGGTCGGGATCTGTCAGTTGATTGATGGTGGCCGGACCTTTGGCGCAGTTTCGTCCTCGGCTTCCCGGATGGTAAGGATTTCCCTCAAATTTTTTGACTTCCTGAGTTTCTTTGTCGATGAATGCCGTTAATCCACAAGCACTTTCACAGTTAAAACATGTGGTCGGCACAATTTGATAAGTGACTTTTTCCTTTTTTGGCCAAACTTTCGGATTGTATTCAACCCAATTGTCCCATTTTTCAGGTGGCGGAAAATTTTCATACAGCTGCGCAACTTGTTCATCGGTAAAATGGCGCATATCCTGATCAAATTCCTGATGGCCGTCTTTGTGCAAATTAGGAATGATGCCTAATTTTTCAGCAATTCCTTCTATAAATGATGGTTTTTTGTAACCCATGATGATTTACGATTTACGATTTTTGAATTACGATTTTTTTATTTTGAATTTCAAACTTTTAACTTTTTAATTAAGCTAACGGAATTCTTTGCGGCGCTTCCACCCAAATTTTCTCTGTTACAAGAATTCCTACCAAAACACAAACTCCTGATATCACAGCCACCAATTCTCCAGCACCCAAAAGCAACAGTGCCAAAGGAATGATGTTTCCAACCAATACGGTTACGCCCCAAAACAGATTTTTATACCTTCCTTTTGTGATCATTTTCACCACCATTTTTGCTGAAGTGGTCGGATGTGTGATGGTCAATTCGGTTACCAGCGTAAAAAGGTTCACCACCAAAGCAATAATCATGGTGTTTCTCAGCATCACCATCCAGTCTTCATAACCGAAAACCAAGGAAGCAATCACAAAAATTGCAGTTCCCGCCATCACGCTGTGCACCAACATGTGCAGCGGTAAGGTTGGACTTTGCCAAAAATCGCGGCCTTTTGCCTGGGCAAACAAGAATGCGGTATAAATTGCCAACAATATGGCGAAAACTACCGTAATCCATAATAAAACAGTTTCACCGGTTTTTATTTCGAAGAAGGTCATTGCACCCCAAATTGTTACCAGCAATCCGAAAACAGTAATTGTATAACCGCCTTTCACCAACCAGGAATTCCACTGCGGACGCAATAAAACATTTAAAAATCGGTCTGGTCTGTCTAAATCCATCACCAAGAATAACCCTGTTAGCCCTAGAAAAACCAACGAAATTCCTGCCGACCATAATTTAGCGGTTGGCGACACTTCATATCCCAACAGCATGGCCAAAAACGGAATTAAAAAGGCGCCTGCAGCGATGGCTTTGGTAAATACATAAGTTGAAACTTCCCAGCCCCACAATATTCCTTTATCCGGCGTATCATAAACCCTGCGGGCTTTCCCGTTCAAAACATCAATATAATTCGGATTTTCACTGTCTTTTCTTTGGTAAGCGGCTTCAATATCATTGTCGATGGTCATCTGCAATAAATCGAACTCCTTATTGCTGTACATCATTTTTTCTGCAGCTTTGGCAAAATGTCCAACGCCACGTGCCTGTGAACTCCACATACTTGGTCCCGATCTGTCGGTTGCTTCCGGCACCAAAGAGGAATCGTCTCCATCTATATAAAACAAATTAGGATTTGTTCCCTTTTCAGGCTTGCGAACTTTTACCGCTTGGCGCGCCAACAATTGAGAAATCTCCGTGTTCGGATTGTGCATGTCACCGGCAATGATAGCGTGTTCCGGGCAAACGGAAACACAAGCCGGCTCCCGGCCAACATCTACCCTGTGTGCACAATAATTGCATTTTGCCGCTGTATGTGTATCGGGATCAATATACAAGGCGTCATACGGACAAGCCTGCATACAAGATTTACAGCCAATGCAACGGTTGTTGTCGAAATCCACAATCCCGTCTTCACGGGTGTAAAGCGCCTGAACCGGACAAATTTCCACGCAAGGAGCGTCGGTGCAATGGTTGCAGCGCATCACTGAAAAAATTCTTCGCGTATTTGGAAATTCTCCTTTTTCAACCTGCTTCACGTAGGTTCTGTTTACTCCAATAGCCACATCATGTTCTGATTTACAGGCTGTTGTACAAGCGTGACAACCAATGCATTTGCGATTGTCTATGATAAAACCATACTTCATATTTTTGAAAATATTTTGAACTATAACAAATTTAACGAATGTAA
>JAWOHJ010000144.1:0-7317 GCA_046485225.1 Lutibacter sp.
CTTAAAATTCTTTTTTTTACATTTGTTACTTAAAATAGCACGATGGCAAATACATTCGGAAAAATATTTACACTCACTACCTTTGGGGAATCTCACGGCGAAGCAATTGGCGGAATTATAGATGGCTGTCCTGCCGGAATTGAATTGAATCTGGAAACTGTTCAAAAAGATATGGATCGAAGAAAACCTGGTCAGTCCAAAATTGTAACCCAACGCAAAGAACCTGACGAAGTGCAGTTTTTATCCGGAATTTTTGAAGGAAAAACCACGGGCGCTTCCATCGGATTTATTATAAAAAACGCCAATCAGCGTTCCAATGATTATTCACACATAAAAGATGCCTACCGTCCTTCCCATGCCGATTATACTTATGATAAAAAATATGGCGTTCGTGATTATCGCGGCGGCGGACGCACTTCTGCCCGTGAAACTGCAAATTGGGTTGTGGGCGGCGCTGTTGCAAAACAGGTGATTTCTGATATAAAAATCAATGCATTTACTTCATCTGTGGGCGATATTTTTATGGAAAAACCTTATCAGGATGTCGATTTCAGCAATATTGAAAGCAACGATGTTCGTTGTCCGGATCCTGCAACTGCAGAAAAAATGATTGCTCGCATCAATGAAATTAAAAAACAGGGAGATACAATAGGAGGAACCGTAACCTGCGTTATTCAAAATGTGCCTGTTGGCTGGGGTGAACCAATTTTCGATAAATTACACGCGGCACTAGGCAAAGCGATGCTTTCCATCAATGCGGTAAAAGGCTTCGAATACGGGAGCGGATTTTGTGGCGCAAAAATGAAAGGCAGCGAACACAACGATATTTTTAACGCCGACGGCACCACCGCAACAAACCTTTCGGGCGGAATCCAGGGGGGCATCAGCAACGGAATGGATATTTATTTTCGGGTGGCTTTTAAACCTGTCGCCACCATTATGCAAGCACAACAAACCATCGATAATGAAGGGAATGTTGTTGAAATGCATGGAAAAGGTCGCCACGATCCTTGTGTTGTGCCGCGCGCTGTTCCAATTGTTGAAGCTTTGGCCGCAATGGTTTTAACCGATTTTATGTTGCTCGATTCTTGTAGAAAGTTGAAAGGTTAAAATTAAATGTTGAAATGTTATTGGTTATTTGTTCAGTAGAATATACAGAATCAAAAATTCCAAGTCCCCAATCAGTCACCCTGAGCGCACCCGATAGATATCGGGTCGAAGGGCAATTTTGTCTCTTTTCTCTTTTCTCTATTCTCTTTTCTCTTAAAGATAATACACCAAAAACAGGACTGGAATAAGTATTCCCAACACAACATAAATTCCGCCGCGACCAATAACGCCTTTTTTTCCTTTAATCATAAATAAGGAAGTGATGGAAAACAGAATCAGCGCGCCGGCAAAAATATCCGAAAACCACATCCAAATTTTGTTCGGGTTGTAGTGTAAATAGTTTGCTTCATAAAAAACCGAACGTTTTTTCAAATATTCGGCCCTTCCGGTTCCGTTTACAACATCCACCATAATTGAAGATCCTCCTTTTAAAAATATTTTAAGATTTTGGGCATTGGGGTAGTAGTGCTGTTTGTAGTTTTCTTTGTTGTCAACATCATCCAACAATAACAAAATATTGTTCTTCACTGAAGCATTATTTTCTAAATTTATTTCAGTGGTAAATTTTTTGTTTTCAACAACATAATTCGGATTCCAGTCGCTCAAGTGGTTTAGCGCAATACCTGAAATAGCGTAAATTAAGGTGGTTCCAATAAAAAAGAACCCAATATCCCTATGAAGTATTCTGCTCCATTTTCGTAAATTTTTCATAAACAAAAACAGATTACTCTACTACGGAATGAGAAACGTATTTTAAAGTATATTTTGAAATATGATCTGTATTTTCCGCTTTCATTTGGTCTCTGTAGGTTTGAATATGTTTCTTTTTTGCTTCAAACTGTTCTTCATTTGATGCGCCTTCAGAATGGCTTTTAATATTGTCATCTTCCATTTTCAGGCAATAGGCTTCATCAATTCTTTCTTCGACCACAATGCCATTAAATGCAATTTCACTTCCTGTTAAAGCCGCATCAAATCGCTCTTCTGCTGTAATATGAATATCACCTTCATCGGAAACTAACAATATTTTTTTTCCGCTATGCTTGCAAACATGGTCAACAATTCCCTGAACTTTTACTTCTTTATTTACAAATTCTCCGGCTTTAACATCAAATTCTCCAATAGCCAATAAGGGGATTTCAGCAGTTTTTATTGCATCTTCAGAATTTTTAACATCTGTTTTACAGGAAATTATGGAAATAGCCATCACTAAAACGAATATAATTTTTTTCATCACTTTATTTTTAGATTAAACGCGTATATTTAAAATACAGCATCTAAATTAAGTGTGATTGCCAAAATAAATAATGATTAAAATCAGTTATCGCTTATTTTAAGGCAATTTTAAGGAAACGGTTTACTGTTTATTATTTATTAGTTTAACTGTTTATTAGTGGTTACGAAATTCAAAATCGATAACCCTGAGCGCAGTCGAAGGGTAAAAGTCTTTTCTCTCTATTCTCTTTTCTCTATTCTAAAACAAGCTAATCATTCAATATTTTCAACGCAGTTTTTAAACCAATTCCCATTTCAAAAGGAAATTCACCTGCAAACAAAGCACTTTCAATGGCTGCAATTACGGCAATAATGTCGTTATTGTTTACGCTTCCCATATGTCCAACCCTAAAATACAATGTTTTATGTGAAGGCAATAAACCACCGGCTAAAATAATGTCGTTTTTAGAAATATGGCCCAAAAAGGCGTTTCCTGTAATGTTTTCAGGGAAATAAACGGCAGTTAGCGTATTGGCCGACAAGTTTTTATGAATGGGCAATAGTTTTAATCCGAGAGCAATCATCGCTTCACGAAAAGCACTAGCAATTTTTTGGTGTCGTAAAAACCGATTTTCCATGCCTTCAGCAACAATTTGTTGCAAACTCACTTCTAAAGCAGCAATCAGGTTTACGGGTGGCGTTCCAAAATAGGAGGGTTGTCTGTTTTCATACGCCTGCATAATTGGCAACCAATTGTTGAAATCGGCATAATAATTACCAACAGGTATTTTCCTGTTTTTGAATATTTCCATTGCTTTTTGAGAAACAACCAACAATGCCAAACCTGGAGGCACGCCAATTGCTTTTTGTGAGGCAGTCAACACCACATCAATTCCCCATGCTTCTTGTTGTATTTCTTCACCGGCAACCGAACAAACACCATCTAAAATTGATAGCGTATTGTATTTTTTGGCCAATTCAGCGATGGGTTTTGGATTTACCAAAACACCTGTTGAGGTGTCAACGTGCGTGATGGTTATTAATTTATATTTTTTTGCGGAAAGCGCTTTTTCGATGTCATCTAAATCGACTACATCTCCCACTTCTGAAGCCAAAATAGTGACATTTGCGCCATAGCGTTTCGAAATTTCTGCGAAACGTTCTCCAAAATAACCCGTTGAAATCACCAAAACATTGTCGTTTGGTTCAATTAAATTGGCGGCTGCCATATCCATCGCAAAAGTTCCGGTTCCCGCTACAACAAAAGGCTGTCCGGTTGATGTCAGCCAAACTTTCCGAATCAATGCTATGCAATTTCCGAATGATTCAATAAAATTTGGAGCCACGTGACTGGTGGTTGGAGCGCCCAATGCCTGCAATACTTTTGGTTCAAATTCAATAGGGCCGGGGATCATCAATAATTTTCTGCTTTTCATGATGTGATTTTTTTATTTATTTCGATGAGGTTATTGTTAATGTTAAAAGTGTAACTCCCTGATATAGGCTAATCAACAAAAGTCAATTTATATAAGCACAAATATAAGATTAATCAACAAGTATCTGCACAGCTCAACAGAATTAAAAAAATCAAAAGTCAAAGTGTTTGAAGCGTTTGATTAAGTGTACCGCAGCGAAGAACTTTCGTCTTCGTTTTTTAAACGGACTAACGATTTAAGTTCGGTTTGTGCTTTATTGAAGTCATTTGTTAGACTTGTATTTCAAAAAAATACTTAAATAAAGATGGTTAAACCTACCCATTATTTTAGGAGTAAAGCATACAATAAATGAAGCATAATTTAAAACACTGCCTATTAGAGAATATTAAATGCTTTTAATTTGCTTTTAAAACGGTTATTTAAAAAATAGTTTTATTACAACGGATAATCCAATGGCGAATCCGGTCCGATAGGAATTCCAAACAACATCCAAACAGCCAAAAGAGCTACCCAAATGATAAAAAATACAAAAGTATACGGTATCATAATAGAAATGATGGTACCAATACCTGCATTTTTATCATAGCGTTGCATAAAGGCCACAATTAAGGCAAAATACGACATCATTGGAGAGATAATGTTGGTCACAGAATCTCCGATACGATACACCAATTGCGTTAGCTCAGGGCTATAACCCAACAACATAAACATTGGAATAAAAACCGGAGCCATAATAGTCCATTTTGCCGATGCGCTTCCCATTACCATGTTAATGATGGCTGTAAGTATCACAAAACCAATCATCAGCAAAATAGGGTGTAAGTTTACAGAACCCAAAACATTGGCTCCTTCTATGGCAAAAATAAGTCCCAGATTTGTCCATTTAAAATAGGCTACAAATTGAGCCGCAAAAAACACCAAAACAATGTAGACCCCTAAAGTTTCCATTGATTTGGACATGCCTTTAATTACATCACCGTCGTTTTTAATGGTTCCTGCTCCAATACCGTAAGCAATACCCATCAGTGCTGCAATAATAAATATCAACGAAACAATCCCTTTCATAAAAGGTGAATGCAACAAATCGCCTGTACCAGGCTCTCTTAAAAATCCGTTTGCCGGCACAGTGCCCAAAGCAAGAATAACAGAAATTATAATGAAAGCAACCAATGCATATTTTAATCCCTTTTTTTCTGATGGTGAAATGACGCCAATTTCCTCGGGTTTGGCATCACCGGTGTACTCACCCAAACGCGGAATCACAATTTTCTCAGTCACCCAAGTACCCGCTATTGCAATAAAAAATGTAGAGGCAAACATAAAATAAAAGTTTGCTGCCGGATTCACAGTATATTCTGGATTAATAATTTGAGCTGCTTCTTGCGACAAGCCAGATAACAAAGGGTCTATTGTGCCTAATAATAAATTAGCGCTGTAACCGCCTGAAACACCAGCAAAAGCAGCGGCCAAACCGGCAAGTGGATGGCGACCAACTGCTAAAAATATAACAGCACTTAAAGGTACCAATACAACATAACCTACTTCACTGGCTGTATTTGAAATAATACCTGCAAATACAATAACAAAAGTTAATATTTTTTTAGGCGAAGACAGCACCATAAGACGTAACGCGGTACCAATTAAGCCGCTTCCTTCAGCAATACCTATACCCAATAAAGCAACCAAAACTACTCCTAAAGGTGCAAAACCAGTAAAATTGGTTACCATTTCGGTTAAAATCATATGTAAACCTTCAACCGAAACAAGATTAAATGGTCTAACTATTTCGCCTGTACCGGGATGTGTAACGGAAATATCAAATTGCGCTGTGATAAATGAAATTACAATAATCAAAGCCGCAAAAATAGCAAACAAGGTTGCGGGATGCGGTAGTGCATTTCCTGTTTTTTCTACATAATATAAAAGCTTATTGATAAATCCGGCTGGTTTAACGGTCTCGTTTGTCATTTTAGTTTATTTTTTAAAAAAAACAAATCTACATTTTTCAGTTAAATATTTGGCAATATTTTTTTTGAAAAGGATTGTAAGTTTAAAAAAGCATGAAACAGCTGTAATTTTTGATTAGATGAACGAAATCTGATAAATATTTTGTGGTTGCAGCCATTATTAAACATCTGAAAAATGCTTATTTGAAGCCAAGTTTTACTTTATGGATTAAAGTATTTGCCATAGCAGATTCTATATTGCTACAAATATGGATGTTCACGCAAAATATTTACGTATTTGACGCTTTGTAGGGATACCATCTTTTACAATCATATTGCTCCGGCCAATTAATTTTTGAGAGATGTTCTCAACAATCCTGGCCGGTTTTGAAGCGTTCATTAAACTTTATGAGGTATTGGCCTTTAAAATTCCCTTTTATTAATGGTTTGAAAGAATTAAAGACATGAAATTTAATACCGACCCCCAATGATTTTTATAAATGAATTTTCTTTAAAGAAATTTAAACGCCAATTAAATCGCCATTTCCTTTGGTTGGCAAATTGCTGTAACCCATTAAATATTCGTCCACTTTTTTGGCGGCTTCCCTTCCTTCAGAAATTGCCCAAACAATTAAGGATTGTCCTCTGCGCATATCGCCGGCAGTGAAAATATGCGGCACATTTGTTTGAAATTCGGTTTCTGATGCTTGGTAATTGCTCCTAAAGTCGGTTTTTAAACCCAATTGTTCGCTTAATGTTGTTTCAGGTCCTGTGAATCCCATAGCCAATAAGACCAATTCGCAAGGCCAAATTTTTTCGGTGCCTTCAATTTCCTTTAAAGCCGGCCTTTCTCCGGGTTTCATCACCCATTCAACATTTACTGTTTTTAAGGCTTTCAGTTTTCCTTTTTCGTCCGCAACAAATTCTTTTGTTGAAATTAACCAGTTTCTGTCGCAACCCTCTTCATGGGAAGTTGAAGTTTTGAGCTTTAACGGCCAAAATGGCCAAGGAGTTGATTCGCTTCTTTTTTCAGGCGGTTTTGGCATAATCTCAAAGTTTGTCACGCTTTTTGCGCCGTGACGGTTTGAAGTACCAATACAATCGGAACCAGTGTCGCCACCTCCAATAACAATAACATTTTTATCCGTGGCAAAAATTTCTTCACCTGTTATTTTGATTCCTGCATTTCGTTTGTTTTGCTGTTTTAAAAAGGTCATTGCTTGAACTACGCCTTTAATTTCAGCGCCTTTTGCAGGCAATTCCCGGCTAAGGGTTGCGCCGCCACATAAAACAACGGCATTAAATTCTTCCAATTTTTCAACAGGATAGTTTACGCCAACATTTACGTTTGTTTTAAATTCAATGCCTTCTTCTTTTAAAATAGCAATTCTCCTTTCGATAACTTCTTTTTCCAATTTAAAATTTGGAATTCCATAACGCAGCAATCCGCCCAACGCATCATCCCTTTCAAAAACAGTCACCTTATGACCTGCTCTGTTTAATTGTTGTGCTGCTGCCAATCCTGCAGGTCCGGAGCCGACTACCGCAACCTTTTTGCCTGTTCTTGTAGCTGGAGGCTGGGCAACAATCCACCCTTTTTTAAATCCTTT